>CAMDJZ010000016.1 GCA_945901265.1 Rickettsia typhi | reverse complement strand
AAGAGAAAGAGGGGGAAGAGGAAGATAATGAACTAAGGAGATCCTCAACTATTTTTTATAAAATTATAAGTTTATAATTTTGGCAATAATTTATATTTTTGATTTTTTTGTGGCGTATAAATTTCAAAATAATTTTTAAATTCATCTTCAACGGCAAAAATTAATAAAGGATTTTTATCTTTTTTATGAGCCTTAAAAAGATCCCATAAAATATAACGCTTATGCCCGTTTTTGTAAGTTTCGCTTAATTTTGTTTCGCTATCAAAAATAGTTTCAATTACCGATAAATTCCACAGGGCATTTTCACTTTCAAGAATTTTGTTTTTAGTCTTTTTTTCTTTAATTTTTTGAGCAGTTTTTTTCTTGGCTTTTTTAATATTTTTCTTGTTTTTCTTGACGTCTTTTTGATCCTCTTCATCTTCTTGATTTTCTTCATCGCTTAAAATTATCTCCCCATCTTCTTGATTATCTAGGTCAAGTGAGTCATCTGCTTGATTGGAATTATTTGTCGATATATTATAATTATCATTTGTTAAAGTTGTTAATTCTTCATCATCTTCTTTATTTTTTAACTTATTTAGTTTGTTATCATTATTTTTAATTGGTTTTGAAGTATCTCTAACAATTGCCGTTAAAGAAGTTATGCTAGAAAAATTAGCTCCCAGATCAGCGTCAGAGCTGTCTCGAAGAAAGTATAAATTAAAAGCTAAAGTTAGAGGCTTATCACTAATTTTCCACAAAAAAGTTGTTTTAAGATTGTCGATAGTGTTGTCATCAATGCGATGTTTTTTTAAAAATTTAACAATTTTATTTATTAATTTTGGATAGGCTTTTAAATCCTCTTTGAAATTAGTTTGATAATTTCTGCTATCAACACTGACAAGACGCCATTCCTCCTTGTAATTATGAAAAACAGGATCAACCTCGCCAAATCTTTTTTGCCATTTAGTTAAATAATTACGATTAATTAAAATACGTTTTTTATGAAATTTTCCTTGATTAACAATTTCATCGCCAAGATTTTTTTTATTATTTTTAAGAAGATAATGTTTCTTTATAAAATCATCTATTTTTTCGATATTGATTTGATGATTATCATCTTGCGCTAAAGCTATTAACTCTTTTTTATCGCGTAATCTTTTTGAGGCAAATTGGAGGGATGAAATATCGGCATCAATTGCTTTTTTGACAATTTCTTCGTCATTTTTTAGAGTAAATGGCGCGTATTTTAGTATCAGGCCATTATCTTTAATCGCCATTTGCGCGATCTCAGGAATTGCCCTAATTCGATCGGAAGCATATTGATAATTTTGCGAATCATAATCGATCATCTTAGTCATAAAAGGTTTATCATCTAGCAAGCTCCAGCCAGCAAAGCGTAAAACATCGCGATTAATGTAAGTCATCTCTTCCATAAAATTCGGATCTTTTCTAACTTCAGGAGCGCAAAGTTGAATAATTTTTGGATTAATTTTTACTAAGCGTTTGATAAAATTAAGATCCTGTTGAAGCTCCAAAGAAGCCTCGGCAAATAAATTATAATCAATCATTACTAATTGGATAAAAAGCTTGCGATCATTTTTAAAACAATTGGGAAGATCAGCAAGTGAGCTTTGATTGCCATTTTGTACTTCGCTAATAATTGCTTGATGATAAAGTACGGTATTTTTGCAATGATCAACAAAATTTTGGGGATTTTTTGGGGAATTATTATTGCCGAAAGCGAGGTGATTATTTGTAAAAAAAATTAGAAAAAAACACAATAAAAATTCGCTAATTCTGTTTTTAGAATTAATGACGAGGTTATTAAAAATTACTAAAATTGTATATTTTTTAATAAGGTTTATTTTGCAATTTTTTTTAATAAAAATCATTTTACAATTAAGCTTAATTTAGCTTTTGAGTGATGAGGCGTCCTCAATTTCGATAGTTTGGCGATTTTGAAAATAGACCACAATAATAGCTAAGCCAATTGCAGCTTCTGCACCTGCAACAGTAAGAACAAAGATGGCAAAAATTTGCCCCATAATATCTTGCAAATACACTGAAAATGCCACGAAGTTAATATTAACACTTAGAAGCATCAACTCAATTGACATTAAAAGTGAAATAACATTTTTACGATTTAAAAAAATTCCGCTAATGCCAATGCAAAAAAGAAGAGCTGAAACAATAATAAAATTTTGTTGTTCGATGCCGTTGATAATATTCATAAATTTATAAATTAATTCCAGTATAAGGTATAACCTTAACAATTTCTATGGAAGTTGCTTTGTTACGAGCAACTTGTTGGCTAATTTGTTGTTTGCGAATATAACGCGTTTCATCTTTAAGAGTTAAAACAATTGCGCCAATCATTGCGACGAATAAAATCGCTCCTGCAATTTCAAAGGGTAGGGCGAAATCGGTGTATAAAACTTTGCCAATTGATTCAACATTGCCAATATCTTGGTTAATTGGATAAAGAGTTTTGGTTTCATAATATTTAACCCGTGAGAAATTGCTGATAACTAAAATTTCAAAAAACATTATCGCGCTAATTAGAATGAGGATGGGTCGTTTTCGATTAACGGCATTTTTAATTTTAATGTCAATATCAAGCATCATAACTACAAATAGGAATAAAACGGCAATTGCCCCAACATAAACAACGATAATCAATGTTGCTATAAATTCTGCACCAAGCAAAACAAATAAAGCAGAAGCGTTGATGAATGCCAAAATCAAAAACATTATTGCCACGATCATATTGCGCGAGCTAATAACCACTATTGAACTGGCAATAAGAACGCTTGCAAAAATATAAAATAAAATCAGCGGAAAAGTTAAAATCATAGGAAAATTCAGTTATTTTTGTAAAAATTTAATTTAAAATTTTTTGCACTTCAAGAGTTAATTTTTTAAAAAATTATTGCCAAAAAACTTAAATTATTTAGAATAATAAATTATGTTATTTGTTATTTAAAATTAATAAAAAAAATAATATATCTTTAAAATAATTTAAAAAAGTTAGTTTTAACTAGCGATAACTAACATCTTTTTCAATGTTTTTTTGTAATGCATATTCAAAACGATCGCCATTGGCAAGAAGCTTTTCCTTGTTGTAATAGAGCTCTTCACGCGTTTCGCATGAAAATTCAAAATTCGGACCTTCAACAATAGCATCAACTGGACAAGCCTCTTGGCATAATCCGCAATATATGCATTTAAGCATATCAATATCATATCTAGTGGTACGACGACTTCCGTCAGCACGCTCTTCGGCTTCAATTGTAATCGCTTGTGCTGGACAAACTGCTTCGCATAATTTACAAGCGATGCAGCGCTCTTCGCCATTTGGATAGCGTCTCAGTGCGTGTTCACCACGAAATCTCGGACTGATTGGACCTTTTTCAAAAGGATAATTTATCGTATATTTTTTCTTGAACATATATTTTAAAGTAAGGAGATGCCCCACAATGATTTCGCGTAAAAGAAAATTATAAGCTCTTTTAAAAAGTAATTGCATATTTAAAAAATTATTTGACAAAAACAATAAAGCTAGCTGTGCCAACCACCCAAGCTAGCGATAGAGGTAAAAATACTTTCCAGCCCAACCGCATTAATTGATCGTAACGATAGCGCGGGAGAGTTGCTCTAACCCAAATAAAACAAAAAAGTAAAAATAAGATTTTTGAACATAACCAAATAAATCCAGGAATGGCATTGCAAAAAGAATTATCGCAAATTGGCAACCAACCCCCTAAAAACAACACTGAAGCAAAGGCTGAAATAAGAATCATATTAGCATATTCACCAAGAAAAAACATTGCAAATGGCATTGACGAATATTCAACATTATAGCCAGCAACAAGTTCAGACTCAGCTTCAGGAAGATCAAAAGGGTGACGATTAGTTTCAGCCAAAGCTGAAATAAAAAAGAGAATAAACATGGGAAACATTGGAATTACATACCACATATCTTTTTGTGCTAAAACAATTTTTGAAAGATTTAATGAACCCGCACACATTACAACTGAAATTATAATTAAGCCAATTGAAACTTCGTAGGAAATCATTTGCGCTGAAGAGCGAATTGCGCCAAGAAAGGCATATTTTGAATTCGAAGCCCAGCCAGCAATTATTATTCCATAAACCCCAAGCGAGGAAGTGGCAAGAAGATAAGTTACGCCAACATTTAAATCAGCAATTACAAAATTTTCAGAAAAAGGAATTACTGCCCAGCCAATTAAAGCTAAAACAAACGTAATTATTGGGGCTAATAAAAATAAAGTTTTATTAGCTTTGGAAGGAAGGATTGCTTCTTTAAGCATTAATTTTAAACCATCGGCTAGAGGTTGTAAAATTCCAAACCAACCAACTACATTCGGACCTTTGCGAAGCTGCATGGCTCCGATTACTTTACGCTCAAACAATGTCAAGTAAGCAACGCCAAGAAGGAGCGGTAATATAATTAATAAAATATTACCAATGATCGGTAAAACTACCCAGAAGTTTGAGCAAATAGCTGGTAAAATAATTTCGTTAAAATGTTTTACAAATTCTTCCATATTAATTAACTGTTGATCGTTTTATAATTTTTAAAAATTAATAAATTTTTTAATGATGCTAAATTTAATTGTTAATTTTTAAGGCTACAAGAATTTTTTAATAAGATTTATGATTTTTTTGAAATTTATTTATAGATTAAAATATTATCGTAGATTTTAAAATTTTTTTGGTTATATTTTCAGCAAGAATAACATA
This sequence comes from Rickettsia typhi, assembly GCA_945901265.1. Lineage (GTDB taxonomy): Bacteria > Pseudomonadota > Alphaproteobacteria > Rickettsiales > UBA1997 > CAILUF01. The sequence continues at coordinate 24,646 of CAMDJZ010000016.1, read as the reverse complement.
AAATTATAGCTCTTTAAAAAAATAAAATAATTTAGATAAAATTTCATGAGTCAATATTTTCAAATGCCCAAAGCGCATAATTATTTATTTGAAATAGAAAATTATGTTCCTGGAAAGGCTAAAATTGCTGATAAAAATCAAAAAATAATTAAGCTTTCCTCTAATGAAAATGCTTTGGGAGTAAGCGAATTGGCATTAGATGCCTACAAAAAACATAGTGAAAATATTTTTCGTTATGCCGATGGATCATGTTTACAACTTCGTGAAAAAATTGCTCAAAAAAATAATCTTAATGCTAATCAAATTGTTTGCGGTGCTGGCTCTGATGAGTTGATTGCGTTTTTAGTTTCGGCATTTTGTGGAGTTGGTGATGAAGTAATTTACAGTGAATTTGGGTTTTTAATGTATCCGATTTCAGCCAAGAGAGTAGGTGCAAAGCCAATTAAGGTCAAAGAAAAAAATATGCGCACTGATATTGAGGCGATTCTTAAGGCAGTTAATGAAAAGACTAAAATTATTTTTATTGCCAATCCCAATAATCCAACAGGCTCATATCTTACAAGTGATGAAATTGATTTGTTGGTAAAAAAACTTCCTAAAAATATTTTATTAATTTTAGATCATGCTTATGAGGAATTTGTAACGGTTAATGATTATCCAAAGCCGTTAGAAATTGTTAAGAATAATAAAAATGTGGTAATGCTTAGAACTTTTTCTAAAATTTATGGACTTGCTTCATTGAGAATTGGTTGGTGTTTTTGTTGCGAAGAAATCGCTGAAATTTTACATAAAATACGTGGACCATTCAATGTTTCAGGTCCTGCCCAGGAATGTGCAATCGCGTCATTAGATGATGAAGATTTTTTACAAAAATCACGACAACATAATGAAAAATGGTTAAAAATTTTGCAAAGTGAAGTTGTCAATTTGAATAATTTTAAGGCTCATTATTCGGTCGCAAATTTTATTTTATTTGATTTCTTAAGTGAAGAAAATTGTCAAAAAGCTCAACAATTATTTTTAAAAAATAATATTATTTTGCGGGAAATGACTGCTTATGGACTTAATAATTGCCTACGTGCAACTATTGGAAAGGATGATGAAAATCAACAGGTCTTAAAAATTTTACAACAAATTTCTTCATTTAAAAATTAATATTTTTTACAAAAATTTTACAATGCAAGACGGCGATTTACAGCAAATAGTTTATTTAATAATTTTAATTTCGGCAATGGTGATTGGAATTTCATCAAGAAGAGAAATGACTTTAAAAAAAATTGTTAAATATTTGTTAATCTGGTCTTTGGTCGCTTTTGGTGCTATTGTGCTTTACGCTTATCGTTTTGAATTTGGCGATTTTAAAACAAGAATTAGTGGCGAAATTAACCCAAGTTCAGCGCAATTAAATCAGCAAGGACAATTAGTAATTAATATTTCTGACGATTCGCATTTTTACGTTAAATTATTAATCAATAAAGTGCCGGTTTTATTTATGATTGATACAGGCGCAAGCGATATAATGATTAGTATCAAGGATGCCAATAAAATTGGCATTAACACTAATAATTTAATTTTTAATCGACCTTATCAAACTGCAAATGGTCGATCTTTTGGTGCTTCAGTTAAGCTAAAAGAAATTGAAATTGCTGGTATAAAATTTAAAGATATTAACGCAAGTGTTAATGAAGGCGATATGGGAGTTGCTCTGCTAGGAATGAGTTTCTTGCGTCGTTTTAGCAAATATGAATTTTTCCAAGATCGCTTGGTGTTAACGATGTAAAGCGATATTATTATAAAATAATAAAAATTAACTAATGTAAGTTAAAATAAATAAAACTAAACAACCAGCAATAATTCCACCTAAAATATCATCAAACATAACGCCAAAAGAATTTTTCATTTTGCGATCAATTACACCAATGATTGAAGGCTTTTTTATATCAAAGAAACGAAATAAAATTAGCGATAGTAATAAATGAATAATAATAATTTTTGGTTGTAAAAAATAGCTTTCACCAATTAAATTTATACTAATTTGCAGGGCGATAATTTGACCAACAACTTCGTCTAAAACTATGGTTTGATTATCAATTTCTTGATTTTTACTTGCCCCAGGAAGTTTAATATGGAGTTTAATATTTTTTGATTTTTTAGCTAATTTTTCTACGTAAAAATCAATTTTTTTTACTGCAAAAATTGTCATTATCATAACAATTAAAAACCATAAAAAATTTTGAAAAAAAATGCTAAAATTTTGTATGAAGAATATTTTTGTAATTATTAACCAAAAAAATAAAGCGCCAATGCTTCCAAGGGTTCCAGGAGCTTTTTTTATATTTCCTAAATAGCCAAAAGTTAAAATAAATTCACAAAATTTAAACATAAAGAAAAGTGAAGTTGATATGAGGCTATTACTTATTTTTTATCTGTTTTTCGCGGATCAAAATAAAGTAATATTGGGGCTGATATGTAAATTGAAGAATAGGTTCCAATTAAAATGCCAAAGAAGGTTGCCATGCTAAAGCTAAACAAAACTTCACCACCATAAAATATTAAAGCTAATAATGAAACAAGAGTTGCGCTAGCGGTAAGAATGGTTCGACTCAGAGTTGAGTTAGTGCTCGAATTGATCAATGACGCAAGATCAATTTTTTTATAACGTCTTAAATTTTCACGAATGCGATCATAAATTACCACTGAATCATTGATAGAATAACCAATAATCGTAAGGATCGATGCAATTGAAGTAAGATTAAATTCTAGTTGCGTTAGTGAAAAAAAACCAATAGTAAGTGCTGCATCATGAAGTAGGGCAAAAATTCCACCAATGCCAAATTGCCAGTCAAAACGAATCCAAATGTAAATCATAATGAACAGAAATGACAGCGATAGGGCTAAAATACCCTTTAGAATCAATTCCCTTCCAACTTGTGGTCCAACATAATCAATTTTGCGATATTCAATTTTATTATATTTGGATTGCAATAGGTTTTGAATATTTTTTATGATAATTGTCTGATCTTCACTAGTTTTAGCTACCCTGATTAAATAATCCTTTTCATCAATATTTTGAATTTGTACATCGTGAATTTCTTGCGACAAAAATTTACGCATTTCAGCGATATTAACCTTATCATCAATTCGCGCTTCAATTAAAATTCCACCAGCAAAATCAATGCCAAAATTTAGACCCTTGATCATCACTAAGGCAATTGAGCCAATAATGCCAATAACCGATAATATTAAAGCAATTTTATGAAAAGCCATAAAATCAACATTGGTATTGCTTAATGATTGGCGAAATTTTGATAAAAATCTTGATAAAAATTTCATGATTATCGGTGATTTTTGAATTAACTTTTTACAACTTTTAATTTGCGAATTGAGGCTGATAATCTTTGTAATTTGCGTGATGCTGTATTGAGTTTAAAAATATTTTTAGTTACACCGCGCATCAACTCAGGCTCAAGAGCTTTGAAGGCTTCTCTAGCTTTTGATTCATTACCTTCTTTAATTGCTAAATCAACTTTTTTTGCAAAAGAACGAATGCGATTTTTGCGAGCAGTATTGACGCTATTTTTTGTAACACTTGAGCGGTATGCTTTTTTTGCAGATTCTGTATTGGCCATTTTTTAAAAATTTAAATTAATCGTTGTAAGCCCTTTATAGTCTAGGTCAATTGTCAAAAATACTTAAACAAATTTCTATCTATAAGTTGCTAATACACTCAATTGGAAACTATTTGAAAAAACAAGTTGATATAACCTTCTTTACTTAAGATAAATCAAACCCCAATCTATAGTTCAAACCAAGCTAAAAACAGTTAAATTTTATGAGTTAGAATTGAATTAGCAAGTAATTTTCTCTTGTTGATTTAAATAATTTTGAAGAGCTTTAGGTATTGTTATTGAATAATCACTATTTTGATAATTTTCTAAAATTGCTAGTAAAGTTCTGCCAACTGCAAGAGCTGAGCCATTTAGAGTATGGGCAAAATATGTTTTATTATCTTTGGTTTTATATTTGATTGAAGCGCGACGCGCTTGAAAATCTCCACAATTTGAACAGCTGGAAATTTCACGATATTTATTTTGCGCTGGGCTCCACACTTCTAAATCATAGGTTTTTTGTGCGCAAAATCCCATATCTCCAGTGCACAATAAAATTTTACGAAAAGGTAATTCAAGTTTATTTAGAATTTCACAAGCAATAGCAGTCATTCTTTCATGCTCAATGTTTGATTCCTCTTGGGTGGTTATTGAAACTAATTCAACTTTTTTAAATTGATGTTGACGAATTATACCACGTGTATCTTTGCCAGCTGATCCAGCTTCGCGACGATAGCAAGGTGTATAAGCGGTGAAGCGCAGAGGTAAATCACTTTCGCTTAAAGTTTTTTTGGCAACTAAATTGACCAGCGAAACTTCGGCGGTTGGGATTAGCCAATAACCATCGCTAGTACAAAATGCTTCATCGCCAAATTTTGGCAATTGTCCACTAAATTGCATGGCTTGACTTTTAACAAGATTGGGAGGTGAAACTTCTTGATAGCCATTGGCATTGGCAACATCAAGCATAAAATTTGATAATGCTCTTTCGAGTCTTGCCAAATCTTTACTTAACGTCGAAAATCTTGCGCCAGACATTAATGCTGATTGTTCGAAATCAAGCATTTTCAAGGCTTCACCCAATTCATCATGAGCTTTGATTGGAAAATCAAAATGGCGAATTTTACCAAAAACTTCAACAACTTTATTTTGTTCTTCGCTTTCACCAATTGGTACTGTAGAATCTGCGATATTTGGAATTGAAAGTAAAAGAGCGTTAATTTTTTCATCAACTTCAAAATCATTTTCCCCTTGAGCTAATTTTTCATTAATAATTTTTGCTTCAGCCATTAGAATTTCTGTGTTTGTTTGCGTTTGTTTAAGTTTAGCGATGTCTTTGGCGAGTTGATTGCGCTTGGCTTGAAGATCTTGAATCAAAAAAGTTTTTTGACGTTTTTCTTCGTCAAGCAATAAAATATCCTTAGCGAAGAACTTTGCGCTTCTAGCTTTCATCGCCTCATCAAATTTTTGTGAATTTTCTCTTATCCATTTTATATCAAGCATTGGTAATTTATTTTTGTTAAAATTTATTAATTTCTATATTGCAAATTTATGCATAAAATTCTAGAATTATTTTCTTAGATATTCTAACTTCTTAAATATTTTTTTAAACAAATTTTTTTCATATGATTATAAATTCTCATCAGTTGGCTCAACAGTTAATATCTATTCCTTCTTACAGTGGAGTAAATCTAGAGGCCATAGAATTACTAAAAAATTATCTGCAAAAATTAAATTTTATTTGTGAGATTATGCAATTCGAAGGAGATGATTCATATCCGGTAAATAATTTGCATGCAATTTATAATCCTCAAAATTCTGTGCAAACCTTATATTTCGCAGGACATACTGATGTCGTTAAGGAAGGAGATGTTGGGCTTTGGAAATATCCACCATTCGCAGCAAATATAGTTGAAGATAAAATATTTGGGCGCGGAGCTTCAGATATGAAATGTGCAATTGCATGTTTTGTGCAAGCCGTTTCTAAATATTTACAAATGAATCCAAATCCAAATTTTGGCATTGGTTTTTTAATAACTAATGATGAAGAAAATGACGGTATAAATGGTACCAAAAAAATGCTCGAAGTTCTTAAGCAAAGAAATCAAAACATCACTTATTGCTTAGTTGGCGAGCCAACTAATCCAAAAAAATTTGGCGAAATGATTAAAATTGGTCGACGTGGATCAGTAAGTTTTAAATTGAACATAATTGGTAAGCAGGGTCACGTAGCCTACCCGCAAAATGCTTTAAATCCAATTACAATTTTACTTAATATTTTAAAAGTTTTAAAAGATCATAAATTCGATAATGGTAATGAATTTTTTGATGCTACTAACTTGGAAATAACGACAATTTCCTCGCCAAATCAAGGAGGTAATGTTATCCCTAATTTTGCGCAAGCTGAGTTTAATATTCGTTTTAATAATTTACATAATTCGCAATCAATAATTGAGCTAATCGACTATGTCTGTAAAAAATCAGTTGGTCTTGGTGCAAGTTATGAATTGAAAAGTAGAGTTAGCGGTGAAGCTTTTTTAAGTTCACCAAAAAAATTTACAGAAATGGTTGTCAAAGCGGTAGAAAAAATAACCAAAATTACTCCGATTCTAAGTACCACAGGCGGAACTTCTGATGCAAGATTTATTAAAGATTATGCGCAGGAAGTTGTGGAAATTGGCTTGGTTAATGAAACTGCGCATAAGGTTGATGAATATGCTTTACTGAGTGAAATTGATCAATTAAGCGAAGTATATTTTGAGATTATTAAATCACTTAATGAATCAATAAAGTAAAATAATTAATATTGATATAAATATTTGTTGATACAAAATATTAACACTAACTATTTTGTTTATTTATAACTAACTAATTTAGTTAATGTTAGAGATGATTTGAATGATTTTAAGAAGGAAGTTAAGGCTGATATGATCGAGTTCAAGAAAGAGATCAAAGTCGATATTGCAGAGTTCAAGGAAGTAATTAACAATAAAATAGAAATATTAGTTACTAACAAGAATTTTATAGTGAGTTAAATACACTAGGCCTTTATCTTACCATTAGACTAGGGGCAATTATGCTCACGGGTACTGGCATCATCGGGGTTTTTTAAAATTTTAAAAGAAATTTAATAAAAAAATAATGAGCTTACGACAATCTAACTGTTAAAGGCAATTGTTGCTATGATGCCAATTAAGACTAATAAAATTCCAATAATTTGGATCAAGTTATTTTTTTCCTTTATTATAAAATGCGAAACTAAAACCGCGAAGATTATTTCAATTTGACCTAATGTTTTTATTAAAATAACTTCTCCAAAGCTATAAGCGCAAAACCAACAAATTGAGCTAAAAAAACTAAAAAATGCAGCTTTAAAAAAAGTAGATTTATTCTCCGCATTAAAAATATTCCTCAAATCATTTTTTAATCTTTTTTGTAAAAATTTAATCAAAATATAAAATAAGTTTTGTAAAAAAATTACCCACATCAAGGTAAGTAATCCAGAATTTATTTGGCTTAATCCTTGATCAATCAAGTCAGCGGTAGCAAATTTTAAATTAAAGCCTGTTATTGCAAAACAAAACCCCGATAATAATCCATAGCCAGTTGAGGGGCTTTTTAATGATTTAATGAATTCTTTTTTACCATTTCTAAATTTTAAATTTGAAATCATTATTACGCCGATTGTAGCAAGGATGATTGCTAAAATTGTTACCAATGAAACATGTTGATTAAAAATTATAACCCCAACAATAACTGCTTGCAATGCTTCAGTTTTGTAAAACGCAATCCCCACCGAGAAATTTTTAGATTGCAATGTTCTAACCATCAAACTATTTCCAAAAATTTGAAAAATTGCGCATATTGAACAATAGCAAAGAAAATTATTATTAATGTTTTTAAGAGATAAAATAGCTGCCAAAATAGCAATGGGAAAAGGTAAAATAAAGCGCGACCAAGATGCGCTTAAAAAATCAAGTTTCTGGCCAAGTTTTTTTTGTTCGATATTACGAAAAGTCTGCAGAACTGTGGCGCAAAGAGTTAATAAGATCCAGGTCATTGATTGAAAATTTAGCTATTAATAAAAAATTAAGGATTATTTATAAAAGTAATTTTCAATTTAGGAAATATAGGTAGTGGGTAATAGGAAATTTTGAATAAATTAATTCAAGGCAAATGGCTTAATGCCCTGAATAAATTAACTCGTCAGTGAAAAATATAAAATTTATTTTACCATTGAAGCAACTTCTTCGGCAAAATTATTTTCTTTTTTATCGATTCCTTCACCAAGAATAAATAATTTGAAATCGCTAATTGTGGTTTCAGAATTTTCTTTACTAAATTTTGCAAGTAAGTCTTTAATTTTTATTTTATCGTCCATCACAAAAAGTTGCTCAAGCAGAACTACCTCTTCGTAGTATTTGCGAATACGACCTTCGATCATTTTATCGATGATATTTTCAGGTTTTCCAGAAGCTCTTGCTTGATCTTTCAAAATTTCGCTTTCGCGATTTAGTTTAATTGGATCAACTTTGTCAATTGAAAGAGAATCAGGTTTAGCAGCTGCAATATGCATAGCAATTTGTTTTCCTAACTCTTCAGCTTTAGTTTTTTCAGCCTTTGTTTCAAGGCTAACTAATACAGCAATTTTACCCATATTTGGGGCAATTAAGTTGTGAATATAGCTTACGATAACGCCATTATTAACTTTGATATTGGATAGACGACGAATTTGAATATTTTCACCAATCACGCCAATTTGATGTTTAACTTCTTCATCTTTGGCTAACTTAAATTTATCAATATCATTTCCAAAACTAACTGATTCTTTAATAATTTTAGCAACAAAATTTTGAAATTTTTCATTGCGAGCTACGAAATCAGTTTCAGAATTAACTTCTAGAATTACCGCTTGATTAGATTCAACAAGAACGGCTACAACACCTTCAGAGGCTGTCCGATTAGATTTTTTTGAAGCTGAAGATAAGCCTTTCTTGCGAAGCCAATCAACTGCTTTTTCAAAGTCTCCGTTATTTTCGGTTAATGCTTTATTGCAATCGCTAATACCACAGCCCGTAGCTTCACGAAGATCTTTAATTCGAGATAAATCTGCCATAATTTTAAGAATTTAGATTATTTTTTTTGAATTGGTTTTTTTGTAGGTTTTTTAGTGAAAACTTTTACCTCATCTTTTTTTGTTTCTGAGCCAGAAAAGGGTTTAGTATTTTTTTTGTAATCTTTGTCGAAAGGTTTTTTTCCGGAAAATTTATTGTCAGTTTTTGATTCAGTTTTTTTAGCTTCTTCTTGCTTAGGGGCTGAATCATCTTGAGCATTATCATTAGGAGTTAATTTTTCATCAGAGGATTCTTCTTCAGATTTTTTTACGCCAAATTTTTTCTTGTCAAAATCCTTTCTTTCATTTTTCTTATTTTCATTTTTTTTCAATTCATTTAAGCCAGCTGAAATTTCATCGCCTTCGAATTTAGAAATATCAATTCCTGATGCAACCATATTTTCTTTTATTCCAGCAATAATAGCATCGGAAATTAAACGACAGTAAAGTTTTATTGATTTTGCCGAATCATCATTTCCTGGAATGATGTAATTTATATCATCAGGATTGCAGTTAGTATCAACAATTGCCATAATTGGAATGTTGAGTTTTTTGGCTTCTGCAATTGCCAAAGCTTCTTTATTTGTATCGATAACGAAAATTAAATCAGGATAGCTACCCATATTTTTTATTCCACCTAAGTTATGCTCAAGCTTGAGGCGATCTCTTTCTAGAACTAATTTTTCTTTTTTATTAAAACCAATTTCAGTATCGCTAAGTCGCTCTTCGATTTTCTCTAGAGTTTTTATTGATTGTGAAATTGTTTTCCAATTTGTAAGCATTCCACCTAACCAACGGAAATTTACGAAATATTGTCCACATCTTTTTGCAGATTCTGCAATTGGCTCGGAAGCCTGTTTTTTTGTTGCAACAAAAAGAATTCTGCCATTATTTTTTGCTATTTCTTTTACAACGCTAAGTGATTGACGAATCAAATTAGCAGTTTTGTTTAGATCGATAATACTAACATTATTACGACTAGTGAAAATGTATTTTGACATTTTTGGGTTGCGACGCATGGTTTTGTGACCAAAGTGCACGCCAGCTTCCATAAGTTGACGAATAGTGAAGTTAGGTAGTTCTTTTGACATATGTTTATTATATTTTGGTTGTTTACCAAATAGCGTTAAATCTAATTAAAAATATTGAAAAACATTGAAATGATAAAATAATTTTGTTTTAACAAAATATTTTATTTTCTAACTAGTAATAATTGGGAATAATAAAATTTATTTATTATTGGTAATTGTTACTTAAGTTAAAATGACAATGATCAATGACTTTTAAATAGACACCAAAGTAATTGCTATTTGTGAAATTTAAAAAATTTGAAAAGCTTAAATTAGAAGTTTGAAAAGTTTTATTAAAACAGCCAAATTAATTTCTAAAACTAAAGTTCAAATTAATATTGGACAATATTTTATTTTTCTTATTTATCTATTGCAAGTAAAATTATTAATCTTCAAAAAGCTAGGATTATCAAGCATGCAATCATGATTATCAAACTTAAATAAAGAATGATAATAAAGTTACGATCATTAAAATTGACTAATTTTTTACTCTCAAAATCATAATGTAAATTGTCATCCTTACTTGATTTTTCGCCGATGATTTTTTCGCCTTCAATTATTTTATTTCTTTGTTTAAGTTTAAAAATAATTTTTTTTATTACCAAGCTCCAAACCAAGTATAGAATAATTGGCAGAAGGGCAGGCCATATTTTTAATAAAATTTTGATTAACATAAATTTTTAGTTTAAATTTTTTTTTAACTTTTGTAATATCAGCTTAACTTATAAAAATAAAAATAAAATTTAATTATGATAATTTTTCCAGCAATTGATCTAAAGGCCGGTAAATGCGTTAGATTGCTCAAGGGCGATATGAAGCAAGCAACAATTTTTAATAATGATCCACTTCAACAAGCCCAAGAATTTTGCAATTTAGGTTTTAAATTTATTCATATTGTTGATCTTGATGGAGCAGTTTCAGGCTCAAGTCAAAATAGCGAAATCGTTACGATGATTCTTAAAAATGCAAAGATCCCTGTGCAATTGGGTGGAGGCATTCGTAGTCTTGCTGATATTGAAAAATGGCTTGATCTGGGAGTTTCGAGAGTTATTCTTGGAACGATTGCCTTACAAAATCCGCACTTGGTTAAGCAGGCTTGCATAAAATTTCCTCATAAAATTGTTGTTGGAATTGACGCAAGAAATTATAAAGTCGCTACTCATGGCTGGGTTAATGACTCAAATTTTTCGGTGATTGATTTAGCAAGGCAATTTGAAGATTGCGGAGTTTCGGCGATTATTTACACTGATATTTCGCGTGATGGTATGCTTTTAGGCTTTGATTATCAAGGTACTAAAAGTTTAGCGCAGGCGATTAAAATTCCCGTAATTGCCTCGGGTGGAATTTCTTCAATTGCTGATTTAAAGCTTGTTGAAGAGCTTGAGGAATACGGAGTGGAAGGTGTAATTATTGGTCGCGCTTGGTATGAAAAAAAAATTACTCTTGATGAATTGCGTCGCAATAATTTGCTTTAAATAGTTTTGCACTTAACTTGACTTATCAATTTTTTTACCTAAATTCGTTTTCAATAAATTTAATTTCAAATCAATTTTTTAAATATCAAATATGAAAGTTTATTATGATCGTGATGCCGATTTAAGCATTATTAAAAGTAAAAAAGTGGCAATTGTTGGTTATGGTTCACAAGCCCATGCCCATGCTCAAAATCTTCGTGATAGCGGAGTTGAGGAAGTTAAAATTGCGTTGCGTGAAAATTCACCTTCGGCAATTAAAGCGCAAAATGCTGGTTTTGAAGTTTTGTCTAACGCTAAAGCTGCTAAATGGGCTGATATCGTAATGATTTTAACTCCCGATGAATTGCAAGCTGAAATTTATAAAAAAGATTTGCGCAAAAATATGAAGCAAGGATCTGCTTTAGCATTTGCACATGGTTTAAATATTCATTTTGGATTGATTAAGCCTCGTGAAGATCTCGATGTTTTTATGATTGCTCCTAAAGGTCCGGGCCATACAGTTCGCGGCGAATATGTTAAAGGTGGTGGAGTTCCGTGTTTAGTAGCGGTTGCCCAAAATCAATCCCATCAAGCTTTGCAAATAGCTTTATCTTATGCCTCGGCAATTGGTGGTGGAAGATCTGGAGTTATTGAAACTAGTTTTAAAGAAGAATGTGAAACTGATTTATTTGGCGAGCAAGCAGTTTTATGCGGTGGCGTCACTGCTTTGATACAAGCTGGTTTCGAGACTTTAACGGAAGCTGGATATGCTCCGCAAATGGCTTATTTTGAATGTTTACATGAAATGAAATTAATCGTTGATTTACTTTATGAAGGTGGAATTGCTAATATGCGTTACTCAATTTCTAATACTGCTGAATATGGCGATTTGACTAGAGGTCCAAGAATTATCACTGATAAAACCAAAAAAGAAATGCAGAAAATTTTAAAAGAAATCCAAAGCGGAAAATTTGTGCGTGAATTTATGAAAGAAAATAAAACTGGTAAGCATAATTTTGATGCGCTTCGCGCTCGCGGTAAAGCCCATCCAATTGAAGCGGTTGGAGAAGATCTGCGCGCAATGATGCCATGGATTTCTAAAAATAAATTGGTTGACCAAAATAAAAATTAAATTATGACCCAAGCGCTTTCGATCATCATTCTTTGTGCTGGTAAAGGCAGTCGCATGAAATCGTCTTTACCAAAAGTTATGCATAAAATCGCTGGGAAAGCGATGATCGATATGGCAATTGATGAAGCGATCCAGCTTGATCCTCAAGATATAGTGCTCGTTATCTCGCAAGATATTTTAGGGCATTGGCAAGAAATTAAAAATAATCATCAAAGTAAAATCGAACTTAATTATACTATTCAAGAACAGCGATTAGGAACTGCGCATGCTGTTTCATGTGGATTAAATTTTTTTAAAGATTCCGCTAAAAAACTAGGCGATAAAATTTTAATTCTTTACGGAGATACGCCATTACTTTCGTCGCTTACCTTAAGAAAAATGCTCGATAAATTAGATGATTCGAGTTTATGTATTTTAGCTTTCGAAGATGAAAGAGAAAATACCTATGGAAGACTGGTAATTGATGATTCTAATCATTTACAAAAAATAGTTGAATTTAAAGATGCTGATTTTGATCAGCGTAAAATTAACTTATGCAATTCGGGAGTTATTGCGGTAGATGGTAGATATTTAGAGCAATTAATTTCACAAGTTAAAAATGAAAATTCAGCACAAGAATTTTATTTAACAGATATCGTTGAAATTGCTCAAAATCATGGATTGAAACGAAGTTTCATTAAAACCAATAGCATGGAAGTTTTAGGAGTAAATTCGCGTAGTGAATTAGCGCAAATAGAAAAGATAAAACAAAAACAGCTTCGTCAAAAAATGTTTGAAAATGGCGTAACCTTGATTTCTCCAAAGACAGTTTTTTTTAATTACGATACTAAGATTGCCCAGGATGTGATAATTCATCCCAATGTAGTTTTTGGAAGGGATGTTACAATTGAGAGTAATGTTGAAATAAAATCTTTTTGTCATGTTGAGGGAGCAGTTATTAAATCAGGAAGTGCAATTGGACCTTTTGCTAGAATACGCGCTCAAACTGTGATTGAAGAAAATGTTAAGATTGGAAATTTTGTAGAAGTAAAAAAAACCCATATAAAAAAAGGCGCAAAAATTAATCATTTAAGCTATGTTGGCGATGCGATAATTGGCGAAAATTCTAATATCGGTGCTGGAGCAATAACATGCAATTATGATGGTTATAACAAGTTTAAAACTGTTATTGGTGATAATGTTTTTATAGGCTCCAATTCTGCGCTTGTTGCCCCAATAAATATTGGTGATAATTCGGTAATTGGAGCGGGAAGTGTAATTACCAAGGATGTAGGGCTTGATGAACTAGCTGTTACAAGGTCAAAGCAACAAAATTTAGTTGATGGTGGAAAAAATTATCACCATAATAAATCCAAAAAATAAATTAAAGAAACCAAAAAAAACTTGAAAAAAATATGTTGTATTACCCAAAAAATTTCGAGAAATTTTTTTTAAAAATTGTTAATTGTTGTAAATTTTTAATTTTAATATTACTTTCATTTATCATTACTTTGTGTAATGCATATGCCGCAAAACAAATTCAAGAAGTTAATTATTTTTCTTCATTTCGGGCTTCTGAAACTAATGTGCGTTCTGGTCCTGGTCAAAATTATCCAATAAAATATACCTATAAAGTTAAAGGTATTCCAGTTCGCGTAATTAGTGAATATGATAATTGGAATGAAGTTGAGGATTATGAAGGGCAAACTGGCTGGGTGATGCAAAGTTTAATTACTAAAAAAAGAATGCTGATGGTTTACAGCAAAAAACCAACTGTTGAAATGCGAATTAAAAACAATCTCGAATCGCATTTAATTTTTCGTCTTGAAAATTTTGTTATTGGCGAATATCTCAAATGCTATGAGCGATGGTGTGCAATTAAAATCAACGGAAAGAAAGGGTGGGTTGAAAGATCAGACGTATTTGGTGCCGATAATACAAGGATAAATAATGAGCCAGTTCAGGAGAAAAATTTAATAAAAAATGAAGATATAAGCGATCAATCGATAACTAAGCAATCCGCAAATCTACCAGAAAAAAGTTCACCTGCGGTAAATAATTTAGAAAATAAAAAAGAACAAAATTTGGAAAAAAATATAATTAATAAAAAGTCGATAATTGGTAAAAATGATTTAAATAAATTATCAACATCGGTTGATCTTCCAAATAAAAATCACCATAAGAATTAATTAAAATTTGATTTTTAATATTTACTTAATAAAAATTTTTCAAGATAATTTAAAAACTTAATATTTTTTATAAATTATTTGGTAAACTTTTTTAAATATACTTTTCTAAATTCTCTTCAGACAATAGAGAATTAGGTAAGTAAGAGTTTTTTTAGCTATAAATTCTGATATTTTTAGTTCGTATAAGTTTATTTAAATACCAATGACCAATCTTAAATTTAAGAGAATTTTATTCAAAGTTTCGGGCGAAGCAATGATGGGTGATCAGCTATTTGGCCATGATGCGCAAGCAATCAGCAAAATTTGTAAGCAGATAAATTCTGCACATTTGCTTGGTTGCGAAATTGCTGTAGTAATTGGAGGTGGAAATATTTTTCGTGGAATTTCCAAGGCTGCTCAAGGAATTGAGCGCGTTACTGCTGATTATATGGGAATGTTGGCAACTTGTATCAATGGCTTAGCATTACAAAGTGCTTTAGAAAAACAAAATATTAAAACTAGAATGCTATCGGCAATTACTATGAATAGTATTTGCGAGCCATATATCAAGCGAAGAGCTGTGAGGCATTTAGAAAAAGGTCGTGTTGTTATTTTTTCAGCAGGAACTGGTAATCCTTTTTTTACCACCGATACCGCAGCGGTCCTAAGAGCTGTTGAAATGAATTGCGATGTTATATTGAAGGGCACGCAAGTTGACGGTGTTTATAGTGCCGATCCTAAGCTTGATAAAAATGCTACTCGTTACGATAGATTAAGCTACATTGATGTAATTAAACAGGATCTGAAGGTTATGGATCAAACATCAATTACCTTGGCAAAAGATAACAAATTACCAATTGTAGTTTTTTCTATTAAGGGTGAAGATTCTTTACAGGAAGTTGTTAATGGTCGTGGAAAATTCACTATTATTAACTAAATAAAAATAATAAAACAAACATAATTAACTAATTTTTAATTTTATGATTAATCAATTATCCGATAAATTACGTAAAAAAATGGAAGAAACAATTCTTTCATTAAAGCGCGATATGGACAGCATTTCAACAGGTAGAGCTAATCCAAACTTACTTGATACAATTCGCGTTGAAATTTATGGCTCGATGATGCCAATTACTCAACTGGCTAATATTTCTGTTCCTGAGGCCAATATCTTATCAATTCAAGTTTGGGATAAGGAAAGCATAAAGCTAATCGAGAAAGCAATTTTGAATGCTAACTTAGGCTTTAATCCAATGAGCGAGGGAAATACAATTCGTATTTCAATTCCAAAGCTTTCCGAAGAGCGTCGCAAGGAATTAGTTAAGCTTGCTAAAAAATATGGTGAAGATAAAAAAATTGCCCTACGCAATATTCGTCGTGATTCTTTGGATGATTTCAAGAAAAATGAAAAAGAATTTGGTAAAGATCAAATTCACAATTTTAGCGATATCGTTCAAAAAATAACTGATGAATTTGTGACTAAAGTTGATGAGATTATTCTTGGTAAAGAAAAAGATTTAATGAAAATTTAAACTTAATGCTCAACTTGCGAAAAAAAACTTCAATCCTTGATCCAGATCTTAAAGTGCCTCGTCATATTGCTATTATAATGGATGGAAATGCCAGATGGGCTAAGAAAAGAGGTTTGCCATTGCAAGTTGGCCATAAAACAGGTTCACAAAATTTACAAAAAATTGCTCAAGATTGCATTGATCTTGGGGTAAAAATTTTATCTGTTTACGCTTTTTCTTCAGAAAATTGGAATCGTCCAAAGGGCGAAGTATCTTATTTGTTAAGTCTCTTGGAGGATTATCTCGACAATCAAATGAAGAATTTTTTAGAAAAAAAAATTCGTTTAGTCATACTTGGAGATTTAGAAAGACTTGATGAAAAGTTAAAGAAAAAAATTTTAAATCTACAAGAAACAACCAAGGATAATCAGGCTCTAATTCTTAATGTTGCTTTTTCATATGGTTCAAGAAATGAAATTATTGATGCAACAAAAAAGATCGCCCTTGCAGTTAGCAACAAAGAAATTAATCTTACAGAGATTGATGAAAATTTATTTGCAAAAAATCTATATCAGCCAAATTTACCAGATCCTGATTTATTAATTAGAACAGCTGGGGACTTGCGTGTTAGCAATTTTTTTCTGTGGCAAATTGCTTATACTGAATTTTATTTTAGTGAAGTTTTTTGGCCAGATTTCTGCAAAAAAAATCTTATCAATGCTATAATTAGTTTTAACAAAAGGGAGCGTCGCTATGGAAAAAGATAATTTTATAAAATCGTTAAAAAATTTTTTTTATCCCCTAACTTTATTATTTAATAAAATGGTTGCGCATATTCATTTTCTTGATCCGCGCGACAATACAAAACAAAGAATTATTTCGGCAGTAATTTTGGTGCCCATTGCTTTGATTGCAATTTTTTACTCCAAAGATTTATTTTTGCTTTTGGCAATAGCTATTGCGATTTTGATGACAGTGGAATGGCTGGATATGAGTAAAAACATTATTAATAAAAATAAATGGCAATTGATTGGTTTTTTTTATATTTTAATTCCGATTTTTTCGGTGATTAAATTGCGTTATTATAGCGCTGAAATTTTGTTTTGGATGTTTGCTATAATTTGGTCAACAGATATTTTTGCTTTCTTTGCTGGTAAAATTTTAGGTGGTTCAAAAATTGCTCCAGAAATTAGCCCAAATAAAACTTGGTCGGGATTGGCAGGTGGAATTTTTGCTAGCATGATTATTGGCTTTATGAGCTCATTTATGTTTGCAGGTGGCGTGATGTTTTTTATTCTTCTTTCGGCTTTTTTATCAGTTATTGAGCAATTGAGCGATTTGTTAGAATCAAAATTTAAAAGAATTTTTGGCGTCAAAGATTCGGGAACAATTATCCCCGGACATGGCGGAATACTTGATCGCATGGATGGTATGATGCTTTTAGCTCCTTTGACGCTTATGATAGTTACATTCTTCCCAGCGCGTTTTTAATTTAACTTTATTTTTATGGATTTAGTTAAAACTATGCAAAACTTTTTAAGTGATGATTTCTTTGAAATTGCTGGTAAAAAATTTTCTTCGCGACTATTGGTTGGAACTGGAAAATATAAAGATTTTCAAGAAACTGCATTGGCAATTGAAGCTTCGGGTGCGCAAATCGTTACGGTTGCATTGCGCAGAGTCAATATAGAAAAAAAGGATCAGGCAATGTTACAAGATTTTGTTGATCCAAAAAAATATTGTTACTTACCTAATACAGCTGGATGTTATTCAGCGCAAGATGCGGTTCGGACGCTTAATTTGGCGCGAATGGCTGGTGGATGGAATTTAGTTAAGCTTGAAGTTTTAGCTGATGAAAAAACACTTTATCCTCAAGTAATTGAAACCATCAAGGCAGCTGAAATGCTAGTCAAAGATGGTTTCGATGTTATGGTTTATACTTCTGATGACCCAATTATCGCTAAGGAATTGCAGGATATTGGCTGCTGTGCAATTATGCCACTTGGTGCGCCAATTGGCTCAGGATTGGGTATTCAGAATCGATTAAATATTGAATTAATTGTCGAACAAGCAAAAGTTCCTATTTTAATTGATGCTGGAGTTGGTACTGCTTCCGATGCAGCAATCGCTATGGAAATTGGCTGCGACGGAGTGTTGATGAATACAGCAATTGCTAAAGCTAAAAATCCTATTGCTATGGCGCGAGCCATGAAACTAGCTGTTGAAGCTGGAAGGTTAGCTTTTCTTTCTGGCAGGATGGCCAAAAAAAATTTTGCTTCACCATCTTCACCAATTGAAGGAAAAATTATCTCCATTAACAATAATTAAAAAAAGTTATAACTTAATTATTATTGTTAACTAAAAACTTTTAATTTATTTTTTATGATTAATAATTCTAATCTAAAACACACATTTCATAAATCAATTCTAAGGGCCTACGATATTCGTGGCATTTACAATGAAACCTTATTTGATAATGATGCATATTTTTTAGGAAAATCTTTTGCAGTTTTCTTAAAAAAAAATTATCAAAATAAAATTGTTATTGCTTGCGATGGCAGACTTAGTTCGCCAATTCTAAAAGATCGTTTATTGCAAGGTTTAGTTGGTAGTGGATTATATGTTATTGATGTTGGGCTTGGACCAACGCCGATGCTTTATTATGCGGTGCAACATCTCAATTGTGATGCAGGAATTATGATTACAGGTTCTCATAATCCAGGTAATCATAATGGTTTTAAAATTGCCCTTAAAGATCGACCATTTTATGGAAATGACATTACCAATTTAGCATCGATTTTAGATGATGCTGATTTTTACGAAGGGCAGGGAGTATTAGAAAAACAAGAAGTTAAAGAAAGCTATTCTGAGCGTATTTTGCAAGATTCTATTTTAAAAAAAGATGAAAGCGAATTGTTAAATGAGATAGATGAATTTAATCCACGCAAAAAATTAAAAATCGCTTGGGATGCAGGAAATGGCGCAGGTGGTGAAATTATGGAAATGTTAAGTAAAAATATTTTTGCCGAAAATTTTTTACTTTACAAAGAAATTGATGGCACTTTTCCCAATCATCATCCAGATCCAACCGTTCCAAAAAATCTTGAAGACTTAATAGCGGAAGTAAAAAAACAGAGTTGTGATTTAGGTATCGCTTTTGATGGTGATGCTGATCGAATTGGCGTAGTTGATGATGAAGGCGAGATTATCTGGGGCGATCAATTAATGATTTTTTTTGCACGTGAAATTCTTATTAATCATCCAAACTCCACTATTATTGCAGATGTCAAGGCTAGTAATGTTTTGTTTGATGAGATTAAGAAAAGCGGTGGGAAACCTTTGATGTGGAAGACTGGTCATTCTTTAATCAAGGCCAAGATGAAAGAAACCAATGCATTGCTTGCCGGTGAAATGTCAGGACATATTTTTTTCGCTGATAAATATTTTGGTTATGATGATGCTCTTTATGCAGCAATTCGTCTTATCAATATCTTGGCGAGTTCAGATAAAAAACTTTCAGAATTGCGCAAGGAATTAGTAAAAACATTTTCAACTCCTGAAATTCGCATAGAATGTAGTGAAGAAAATAAATTTCAAATGGTTGATGATCTTAAAAAAATGCTTCAAAAAAATAACGAAAAATTTGATGATATCGATGGAATTAGATCTACAACTGATATAGGCTGGTGGCTGATTCGTGCATCAAATACCCAACCAGTTTTAGTAGCAAGATGCGAGGCCAATTCTTTAGAAAATTTAGAAATTTTAAAAGATAATTTGCGTCAAAAATTACAATTTTGTCAATTAACAATACCAGAAGAATTGCAATGAAAATAATTGGACTGAGTGGCGGAATTGCTTCTGGAAAAAATAGTGTTGCCAAAATTTTTGAAGAATTGGGTGGAGTTATTTTTGATGCAGATCAATTAGTTCATAATTTATTTTTAAATGATCCAATCGTTATAAATCAAATTGCCATACAATTTCTGCAATCATTGCAAGACAGGGCTATAAATCGTAAAATATTAAGCGAAATAATTACACAAAATCCTCAAAAAATAACAATTATTGAAAATATATTACATCCAATTGTTAGAAATAAATATCAACAGTTTATAATTAAAAACAATCAAGAAAAGCAAAAGTTAGTAGTTCTTAATATTCCACTTTTACTCGAAAATTCATTTTATAAAGCTGATAAAATTATCGCTATAATTGCCGATGAAGATTTGCGAAGAAAGCGCTATATTCAGCGATGTTTAGTTGATAATGATAATATTGATAAGATCAAAATTAAGCAGATAGAAGAAAAATTTTTTATACTAAAAAATAAACAAATAAGCGATGAACAAAGAATTAAAAAAGCCGATTTTGTTGTTTATAATAATTCTGATTTAATGGCTTTAAAAGAGCAGGTTACAGAAATTTTTAAACAATTATTTTAAATTTTTTTGAAACTAGATTTATAATTTAAAAAAGAATTTAACGTTAAATCAATTTAAAAAATCTAGACTAGTAAAGCGATTGCGAATAAATTTTGCATTATTAACGCAATCATGATATTGTTGCCGATTGATCGATAATTTTCGCCAGTTAGTGTTGATTTTAAAATGACGAAAGATTTTTTTTACCGATGAATTTTGTTCATAAATTTTTTTTAATTCGAAAAAAAATATTTGCTGATTATCTTTCAATTTTTCATTAATTTGTAAAATTTTTTTATTAGAAAATTTTTTATCTTTATATTGATCTATGCATTCATGAGCAATTTTTTTTCCAAAAAATTTATTAATCCTTTGAAGATATGCTATTGAAGTTGTAGGTAAAGTAAGCTTATTTTGTTGTAATTTATTTAAAATTTCTTGCTGAATAATTAATGATTGCTGACTAGTGATCGCAATAAGATTACCATGTAAAATATTTTTTAATTCTTTTGGATATTTCATTGATAAGCAATGGCCAATTAAATGTTCGCTCTGACTAGCAGGGTAAGAGCCATTCGCTAATCCCATTGCTTTACCAGAGATTAATAAAATTTCCATCAATATTGCTAGAAAATTTTGATCATTTAATCGCCAATTAAGGTAATTTTTTTTAAGTTTGGCAATGGCATTTTCTTGCATTAAAAAACATTCTAAATTGAATTTGCTATCGAAAATTAGATATGAAAGAAACCAATCAAACCAACAGCTATATAGACATAATGCATCGGCAATCCCAGCTTTTGTCATTTTTTTTGGCGATTGTTTTAAAATTTTTAAATCACTAAAAACTGCAATTGGCACTTTGGCATTTAAAGTTTTTTTATGAGAGTTTATCGTTATTGATGCGCTTGGTGAACAATAGCCATTCATTGAACAAGCTGAGGTAAAAACCACATAGGGGATATTTAACTGCGATGCGCTATATTTACACAGATCATTAATTGTACCGCTCCCAAAAGCAATAATTAATCGATAATTTTTGGCATGATCAATAATTTTTTTGACAAATTTTTCATCAGAAGTTGGGTCTCTTAAGATAAGGGTTTCGCCTAATTGATTACGAAAATCCTCTTTAAAATTTTTAAAATGTTTTTGCCAAATTTTTTTATCGCTAATAATTATTGAATTTTCCAAAGAAAAGCCAAGCTTCAAAATAAGCTCGCATGCTTGATTGGCAAGGTTATTGGCAATATTTATAATAATTTCTTTTTGATTCATAAAAAACTTGAGAGATAAAATTATTTTTTTATGCTTAGCAAAGCTAAAGCTAATCAATAACACTACATTAAAAAATTAAAATAATTTTTAATATAAAAATTTAGGTGTAATTTAAAATAATCTTCGCCTATAATCTTAAAATAATTAAAAATATAAAAATGATTTTAATTTTTTAATAAGTTAAAATGCTAGCTTCATTATGATTATTTGAACATACATAATCAATCATTAGCTTAAAATTTTTAAAGTAATATTAACAATTTAATTTTGTATAAATGGAAGGTTTACAACTTTTTTTACTAATTTTTCAAATTATTATCGCCGTCATTTTGGTTATTTTAGTGCTATTGCAAAAATCAGATGGTGATTCGCTAAGCGGAATTGGGACCGGATCTGGTGGTCTTAACTCAGTTGTATCTAGTAAGGCAACCGCTTCAATTCTTAGTAAATCAACAATGATTTTGATTGGTATTTTTATGCTCAATTGCTTAATTTTAGCTTCACTTTCCAATGTTAAGAGTAAGGCTATCGAAAAAGATTTAGATAAAATTGTCAAAGAGCAAGATGCTAAATCTAATGATAAAAAATCTTTACAAATTGAAAATAGCGACAAAAATGATTTAGTTGAGGATTCAAATTCAAAAGAAAACGGCGTTGATTCTTCAGTAAAGGAATCATCTAAAGATAAGAATAAAAAATCCAATAAAAAAACTCCGCAACGTTCACCAATTGTTCCGGCGGTTGAATAATATTTAAAAATAACTTATAGTAAAACATATTTATTCTAAATAAAAACAACAAAAATAATCTCTAATAATTATTTTAACTTACAATTGTTTAAAATTATATGAAAATAACAGCTTTAAATAAAACTCATATTGGTCAAGGCGCCAAAATGGTTGAATTTGCTGGCTATGATATGCCAGTACAATATGCAGAAGGGATGCTCAAAGAGCATGAATGGACTCGGCAAGGTAATGTTGGAGTTTTTGATGTTTCGCATATGGGTCAGTTTTACATAGAAGGCGCTAATGTCGCGCAATTTCTTTCAAAAATCACTCCAACTGATTTTACTTTAAGTACGAATTTTTTAGCAAAATATACAGTTTTAACCAATGAAGAAGGTGGAATTATTGATGATTTAATTATCACAAAAATTAATGATGAAAAATTTTTTATTGTTCTCAATGCTGGTTGCAAAGAAAAAGATGCTAATTGGATTCGTAAAAATCTAGAAAAAAATCTACAGTTTAATGAATTGGAAAATCGTTCGCTTATTGCGGTGCAAGGATCAAAAGCTCAACAAATTTTACAGTCAATGCTTAAAAATGGCAATTTAAGCGAACTTGCTTACATGAATCTTGGCTATTATCATCTTAAAAATAATCAAGAAGTTATAATTAGCCGAACTGGTTATACCGGTGAAGATGGTTTTGAGGTGAGTATCGAAAATTCAATTGCAGAAAATTTCTGGCTGGAACTTTGTAAAAATAATGAAGTAAAACCAATTGGCTTGGGAGCGAGAGATTCACTTCGTTTAGAAATGGGTTATCCACTTTACGGTCATGATCTTGATGACTCAACCTCGCCAGTTGAAGCTGGAATTTCTTGGGTAATTAGCAAAAGTAATACCAATTTTATTGGTGCAAATAGAGTCCTGAAAGAAAAGGTCGATGGTGTAAAAAGAAAAAGAACTGGCGTTAAATTACTAGAGAGAGGAGTTGCTAGAGAGGGTTGTGAGGTTCGCAAATTTGGAAAAAAAATTGGCATTTTAAGCAGCGGAGGATTTTCTCCAACTTTAAAAATTTCTATTGGTCAAGGTTATTTTGATCCTCAGCTTGTAAAGCTTGGCGATGAGGTAAGTGTTGTCATTAGAGATCGTGAAGTCCTTGCAGTAATTGCACCAATTAATTTTGTTGAGGCAAAAACAAAAGCTATAAAAAAATAATTTATTCTATTAACTTTTAATTATAATAAACAAAAAATATGAAATATACTAAAGATCATGAATGGCTAAAAATCGAAGGCGATATTGCTACAATTGGAATTACTGAATATGCTGCTGAAGCTCTTGGAGAGCTAGTTTATGTTGAATTACCAAAAGTTGGTAATAGCTATAAAAAACATGATGCATTTGCAGTTGTAGAATCATCAAAATCAGCAAGCGATGTTTACATTCCAATTGCTGGCGAGGTTGTTGCGGTAAATGAAGCTTTAAATTCTGCACCTGAATTAATCAACCAATCTTCCTATAAAGATGGTTGGATTGCTAAAGTAAAATTCATCGGCGAATCTGAGCTTGACGAAAATATGGACGAAAATGCTTATAAAGATTTTTTAAGTAAACTCTAAATATTTCGCCTAAAAGATTATTCCTAAAGATTATTCCTAAAGCCTATCTTTGTGGCAAAAAATTTCTAAAAATTATTAAGAACTCATCCTAAAGCCTTTGAGTTATTTAGCTATTAGCAAAGCTCTACAAATATTTGGGCAATAAAGGCTTAAGGGGGAAGGGGAGATGGGTAGATAGTGGTTTTTTGGATCAACCAATCATTAAGATGTCGCGATTAATTGACGAAGGAGCAATTCAATATTTAAAATAAATTTGCCCAGAGAATTTAGCTAGAGAATTTAGCTAGAGAATTTAGCTAAATTTATATTTCTTCACCGAAAACTCGCTGATAAAATTCACGCATAATAGCCTTTTCATCATCAATTATTTTATTAAAAAAACTGAAAATAAAAGCATCTCTTGTAGATTTAAAAATCTCAATATTTTTGCCCCAAGAAATTAGAGTTCTTAGTGAAATTAAATTCGATAGATCGCCATTTTTAAATGCTTCACGACTTAAATTTGCTAGATTAATCATCAATTGTGCAAGTTTAACAGGGTCTTTATTTTGAATATT
>CAMDJZ010000015.1 GCA_945901265.1 Rickettsia typhi | reverse complement strand
GATTTTTTTGGCGATCGAACTCTTTTTTCGCAAACAATTTTGCGTACCAAAGATAATGAATTTTTTAATCCACCAATAGCGGTTTGTAACAATGAGCATCGCTTTATCGTTGCTGAGGAATTTAAAAAATCAAAAATTAAACCTCATTCAATTATTCTCGAACCTGTTGCGCGAAACACTGCTTCTGCAATTGCAGTTGCTTGTCTTAATTTACTTGAAAACAATAATACTGAAGATGATTTAATTTTGGTAATGCCATCCGATCATTTCATTACAAATGAAACTAAATTTATAGCTCAAATTAACAAAGCTAAGGCTATGGCTAAAAAAGGTTTTTTAGTTACTTTTGGTATCGTTGCTAATCATAATGAAACTGGCTATGGTTATATAAAAATTGGTGATGAATTGGATAAAAAATCTAAAATTTTTAGTGTTGAGAAATTTATTGAAAAACCTGATGCTCAAACAGCTGAAAAATTCATTAAAAGTAAAAATTATTTATGGAATAGTGGTATTTTTTTATTTTCAGCGCAAAGTTATTTGCAGAATTTGCGTCAGTTAAATAGTGAGATTTTTACGAATTGTATTCGAGCTTATGGTAATGCAGTTAAGGATTTAGATTTTATTCGTTTAAATCAAAATGATTTTGAAAAATCCCCTAATATTTCTATCGATTATGCCGTTATGGAAAAAGCCGAGAAGGTTGCGGTAATGCCTATGAATATTGGCTGGTCGGATATTGGGTCATGGCAATCAATTGCTGATTTATCGCCTAAAGATGATAATCAAAATTCTCTAATCGGCAATGTTTTTACTTTGAAAACTAAAAACTGTTATATCAATTCCAGTCAAGCTGTTATTGGTACAATAGGCGTTAAAGATTTGATTATTGTTGGAGTAAAAGATGCTTTTTTAATTGCCAATAAAAATAATTCTCAAGATGTAAAAAAATTATTTGAAATTTTAATTAACAATCAACGTGACGAAGCTGTCCATCACACAAAGATTTTAAGACCTTGGGGAAATTTTGAAACTATTGACATTGGAAATGGATTTAAAGTTAAAAGAATCACTGTTAACCCTAATTCTTCGTTATCTTTGCAGATGCATCAACATCGTTGTGAGCATTGGGTTATTGTAAAAGGAATTGCTCATGTAACCTGTGGATCTAAAGTATTTATTCTTAAGGAGAATGAATCAACTTATATTCCCCTTGGCAAGAAACATCGCCTAGAAAATAAAAATAAAACTCCACTTGAAATCATTGAAATACAGACGGGAAATTACCTTGGCGAAGATGATATTGTTCGCTTCGAGGATAAATATGGTCGATAAAAATTATGAGTAAATTTTTAATAATTTTTACTAATCAAATAAAAATCCAATATCACCATCCTAGAAGTTTTTTTGGTAATATTTTATTTTTTATTTGCTTTGTAATTGTTTTTCTTATCGTTTTGAGTCCTTTACAATCTGGCTTTGGAGAGTTGTTTGGCAGAAATAATTCGCAAACTTTGTTGATCAGTGCTAGTTTTTTTTCAATACTTACTTGTCTTTTAACATCAACCCAGAATTTATTTCGCGAAGATTTTGATGATGGAACGCTCGAACAAATGATAATTAATTGTGAAAATTTAGAAATTTACATCTTTGCCAAAATGCTGGCTAATTGGCTTAATATTTGTTTTATAGCGGTAATTTTTTCAACGATAATGGGTGCGCTTCTTGGCTATAAACAAGATTTTTTGTGGCAATTTTTTATAATTTTTTTGTTAACAAGTCTCCTAATTAACTGCATTTGTTTTTTATGTGGAAGCCTTGCTATTTTAGGGGGAGTAAGCAGTATAATTGCCTTTATTGCTTTACCATTAATTTTGCCGATAATTCTTTTTGGCTCCCTTGGAATTTATGAAAATTTTAATTTTAATTTCAAAATCCTTTTTGCTTTGAACATTTTTCTTAACCCCTTAATATGCTTCGCAAGCGCTTTAATAGCAAAAATTGCTTTAGATTAAATATATTATAAATTATTGTAATTAATTAAAAATAGTTAAAATATATTATATTGCTGAATTTATATTATTAATCTTTGGCAAAATCAATAATAACCTGCCCTATTCCAACTGGCTCACCTTCTTTAAATTTAATTTTAGCAATTTTAACATCATAATCAGTACGAATAATATTCTCCATTTTCATTGCTTCAATTATTACCAATTCTTGACCGGCTTTAATCTCATCACCTTCGCTAACCTTGAAGCGAATAATTTTTCCAGTTATTGGTGAAGTTAAATTTTCCGGTTTAGCATTCTTTTGAATTTTAGGCATAAATTTACTTAGCTCGGCAATTCGTGGGGAAGAAACGTTAATAAAAGCGTCAAGTCCAGAATATTGCAAAAGATAACTTCCAGTGTTGTTATTTTCACGTATTTTAACACCAATATTTTTGTCGTTAACTATTCCTCTGAAAAGTTTTTCACCATTATTCCATGAAGTTTTCAAATCAATTTTTTTATTATCGCATTCAATTTTAAGCATCCCCTCGCCTTGTGATAAAATGTTAATCAGGTATGAATTATCATCGATAGCAATTACCCAGCGATCAGAAATCTGCTTTTGACGATTGCGTAATTGTCCGCTCATTTGGGCATTACGTTGATAATTTTTAAGAAAAATTTGCATTGCCACAACCAACAAAACTTCTTTTGCTTGTGAGTCAAGTTCGCTACCTAAAAAACCAGCTGGGAATTCTTCTTTTATAAAGCTAGTTGATAATTCACCCTTGATAAATTTTTCATTTTTCATGATTGTTTCAAGGAAGCTAATATTATGGGAAACTCCCCCGATTGCATAGCTTCCCAAGGCATGACGCATATGTTCAATTGCTTCATTGCGATTTCCCCCATAGGCGCAGAGTTTTGCAATCATTGCATCGTAAAACATACTTACTTCACCACCTTCATAAACTCCTGAATCAACTCTAATATGTTGATTTTGCTCTGGTTCAATGTAAAGATTAATGCGACCCGAAGATGGTAAAAAACCACGAGCTGGATCTTCAGCGTAAATCCTTGATTCAATTGCCCAGCCATTGAGTTTTATGTCTTCTTGTTTAAATGGTAGCTTTTCGTCAAGGGCAATTCTGATCATCAATTCAACCAAATCCAAGCCTGTAACTAATTCAGTTACAGGATGCTCAACTTGTAATCTTGTATTCATTTCTAAAAAATAAAAATTTTTATTTTTATCCATGATATACTCAATTGTTCCAGCTGAATAATACTTTACTTTTTTTGCCAAAGCTTTGGATTGCTCGTACATTTTGTTACGAGTTTTTTCGTCTAAAAATGGACTTGGAGCTTCTTCAATTACTTTTTGATTATTGCGTTGGATTGAACATTCACGCTCGCCCAAGCAAATTATATTATCATATTTATCGGCAAGAACTTGAATTTCAATGTGACGAGGATTTTCAATAAATTTCTCGATAAAAACCCGATCATCGGAAAAACTATTACGAGCTTCGTTTGAAGCAGATAAAAATGCTTCGGGCATTTCTTCTTTTTGATTAACGATCCGCATTCCTTTTCCACCTCCACCAGCAGATGCCTTAACCATAACTGGAAAACCAATTTGCTGGGCAATTATTAATGCTTCTTCAACATCTTTAACTACTCCCATATGACCAGGAACTGTGCTTACATTTGCTTCAAGAGCTAGTTTTTTTGATTGAATTTTATCACCCATCATTTCAATTGAGTGGGTCGATGGTCCCACGAAGATAACCCCAGCCTTGGCAAGCGCTTCAGCAAAATTGCGATTTTCTGATAAAAAACCATAGCCTGGATGAACCATAGTTGCGCCGGTTTTTTTTACCGCACCAAGAATTTTTTCTATATTTAGATAACTTTGGGATGATGGCGAAGCGCCTATATTTACCGCTTCATCAGCCATTTGAACAAATAGCGAATTTATATCTGCATCGGAATAAATCGCAACAGTTTTAATGTTCATTTTTCGACAGGTCTTAATTATTCTACAAGCGATTTCACCGCGATTAGCAATTAATAATTTATGCATGAATTTTAAAATTGATTTTTATAAATTTTATTATTAAAAAATAATCTACAAAACTTTGTAAGTTATTGATTAACATGGATTGACAACAGATAATCTTTAAAGTAAAATTTAAACTTCAGATTATTGTAACTCTAACTCTATTTTTAAATTTAATTCAAAATTTTTAATTAGTTAGAGAATATTTTCATTTAGTAAATTCTATCAAAAATAAATTAAGAAAATCAAACCAAATTTCATGAAAGTTTTTGATTTTGTTCGATTAATGCGCTTAAATCAGCCAACTGGCATCTTTTTATTATTGATCCCATGCTTACTCGCCATTGCCTTGAACATAAAAATATATCAGGTTAATTTAAATCTATCCCTTTTAAAAATTATTGTATATTTTTTTATCGGATCAGTATTGATGCGTTCTGCCGGGTGTATTATTAATGATTTATTTGACAAAAATTTTGATAAAAAAGTTTTTCGGACAAAAAATCGTCCTTTGGCAAATAACATTGTTACTACTCCTCAGGCTTTGATATTATTAAGCTTCCTGTTATTTGTCAGTTTTTGTATATTGTTACAGTTTAATATTTCTACTATTGTAAGTGGATTTATTTCATTTATTTTAATTTTTACTTATCCGCTAATGAAAAGATTTTTTAATCTTCCGCAGCTTTACCTGGGGATTACTTTTAATTTTGGTGTTATAATGGCAAGCCTTGCAGTTGTTGATAAATTACATAGTTCGATTATTTTATTTTACATTTTATGTATAATGTGGACCTTGATTTATGATACGATTTATGGCTTTCAAGATATTGAAGATGATTTACGAATCGGTGTTAAATCTAGCTCTATTACTATTAACAGGATCTTTACAAATCCTAAAATAATTTTATTTACTGTTGATTTTATTATGTTTTTAATTTTAGTTTATATTGGGTTTAGGCATGATTTTAATTTTAGTTTTTATATTTTAAGCTTTGCTGGATCTGGATTTATAGGTTTCAAACTATTTTTTTGTGATTTAAAAAATCCTAATGATTGTTTAAAATTTTTTAAGCAAAATGTCTTATTTGGTTGGTTAATTTTAATAGCAATTACTAGCGCATAATGAAAATTGGAATTTTAGGAGGAAGTTTTAATCCCCCGCATTTTGGCCATATTAATATCAGCGATCTTGCTCTAAAGAAATTACAACTTGATCAGATTTGGTGGATACCAACAGCTTTCAACCCTTTTAAAAATATAGAAATTTATTCTTCCTTGGATCAAAGAATTAGCGAATGTAAAAAACTCACTGCCAATCATCCAAAAATTTATGTTAAAAAATTTTTAGAAATTTATACTGTAAACCTGATTGAACGCTTACAAAATAAGCATTGTGATAATAATTTCTTTTGGATTATGGGTGCTGATAATATCGAAAATTTTCATCTTTGGAAAAATTTTGCAAAGTTAATTAGACTTTTACCAATTGCAATTTTTTCCCGTCAAAATCATCTGAAAAATATTTATAAAAGTCCTGTTTGGCAAATTTATCAAAACATTAAATTAAACTCCAGCGCTAGAGATTTGGCAATTTATAATGTTGATGATTTATCAAAAATTAATAAATATTACGAAAAAAATATGATTAATTCTTCTTGCCATAAACAATTTTTATTGCCATTGCGATCTAATTATTCACTAAATTCCACTCGATTTAATTCTCAAAATATTCGCGATCAAACTCTTAGTGGAGTTAACAATGCCAAAGGTTATAATCAAAATATTTTGCCTAAAATTTTTATTTTTCGAACTAAGAATTTTGATATTTCATCTTCGCAAATCCGAAATAATACTTTAAAATAAAAAATATTGTATATTTATAAATAAATAGTTTACAATTAACTCTAATTAATTCTAATATGTTTGATTTTATTGTTGATAGCCATTGCCATCTTGATTTGCTTGAGGATAAAGGTTTTAAATTATCTGAAATTTTAAAGAATTGTCGTGAAAATAAGGTTGATATTTTACAAACTATTTGTACTAATATTACCGATATAAATCGTCTTTTAAAATTTTGTGATATTGATGATAGAATTTACGCATCATACGGTATTCACCCCTGCAATGTTTCTTCGCAACCAAAAATTATTGCCGAAGATATTGTTAAATTTTGCCTAGATCATCCAAAAATTATTGGCATTGGAGAAACTGGATTAGATTATTATCATGACAAAAACTATGTCGATTTACAAAAAGAAATTTTTATTGAACATCTTAAAGCATCTAGAATTACTAAGCTTCCTGCGATTATTCATAGTCGCGATGCCGATTTAGACATGATTGAAATTTTAAGCAATCAAATTAAAATAGGCGATTTCCCTGCTCTGCTACATTGTTTTTCAAGTTCTTATGAACTTGCAAAAACTGCAATTGATCTGGGTATATATATTTCAATTGCAGGAATTGCTAGCTTTAAAAATGCCAAGGAATTGCAAGATATTATTAAAAAAATTCCTCTTGAATATTTGCTTGTTGAAACAGATTCTCCTTATCTAGCGCCAGTGCCTCATCGTGGCAAGATCAATCAACCTGCTTATACGATTCATGTGGCGCAAGCAATTGCGGATATAAAGGGAGTAAGTCTTTTAAATGTTATTAATCAAACTACATTAAATTTTTTAAAAATTTTTACCCGGGTTAAAATTTAGTATTTTATATTGCTAATCTATTTTTTAACGCCATTTTAGGATAATACTTCTCGCAAATTTAGTCTAATCACCCCTCTTTATTAATTAAGAAATTAAGCATTTTTGGTAAATGTTAAATTGAGTAATCAATTAATTAACTCTTCGCATTCTTTAAATTTTGATATTTTAATTTTACATTTATTTTACTTGTCGATGACTTTTTAAAAAAGCTAAAACATAACCTTATGCGATTAATGTTGATTAAATATTACAGCTCATCTCTTTCCAATATTTCTTTTGCAAGTTCAAGATATGATAAGGACCCAATACATTTTGGATCATAGATTATTCCAGGAAGGCCATGGGATGGAGCTTCAGATAGGCGAATATTTCTAGGTATATGTGTTTTAAAAACTTTGCTTTGCAGATATTCACGAACATCATTTTCAACCTGTTCAGTAAGCTTATTCCTGCGATCATGCATTGTTAATATTATACCACTTATTAATAAATCATGATTTAGATTTCCTTTTATTAAATCAATTGTTGTTAGGAGGTGACTTAATCCTTCTAGTGAAAAGAATTCACATTGCATGGGAATAAGTATTGAATCAGAAGCAACAAGCGAGTTTATTGTAAGAAGTCCAAGGGATGGTGGACAATCTATTATTACGACATCATGTTCATTAATAATTTCCTTCAAAGCATGGCGCAATCTAAACTCTCTTTGCTCAATATCAACTAGCTCTATTTCGCATGCGGATAAATCAACGGTAGATGTTATGATTTTTAGATTGGGTATTTTGGTTGGGATGATGCTTTCTTGTATATGAAATTCTCCTATCAGAACTTCATAAATGGTTTTTTGTCTTTCATTATTAGCTATGCCAAAACCTGTACTGGTATTTCCTTGGGGATCCATATCAATAATCAAGGTTTTTTTATTCAGCATTGCTAAAGCCGTAGCTAAATTGATGGCAGTGGTGGTTTTGCCAACCCCTCCTTTTTGATTAACAATCGAGAATACTTTTGCTCTTTTTTTTTGGTGCTTTGCTATCATAATTTATAATTTTAATTATTGATAATTTAGATTGATTTCAATCAATTATTAACCTCTTTCAAATTTATTTTGCCCAACTTCTATGTCAATAGTTAAATTTAATTTTTAATATTTCTTCTGAAAATGTTTCATGTGAAACATTTAAATTTTAAATTAAATATTATTAATTTATAAACAGGATTAATATTTAAAATATAATGTAATAAAAATTATTGTAATTAATAAATATCTAATATTAATAATAATATCCAATATTATTAATTTATAAATCACAAGAAATTGTTTCATGTGAAACATTATAAATCATTATTTAGAAGGGATTATTTAATTTATAAAGAAA
Organism: Rickettsia typhi; assembly: GCA_945901265.1. GTDB lineage: Bacteria > Pseudomonadota > Alphaproteobacteria > Rickettsiales > UBA1997 > CAILUF01. Next base: position 23,219 of record CAMDJZ010000015.1, on the reverse strand, counting down.
AAATCTGGGAGAATAATAAAATTAATTTTAAAATATATTTGACAAGAAATAACTTTATAAGTTGAATATTAAAAACAGAAAAGTAAATTCAAAAAAATAAAAAATATTTGTAGTTTTTTAAAGCAAAATTATCAAAATATTAATTAATTAATTATAAGGATTTATAATAATTACCACTAACTATTAAAAATAAATTTATGACTGAACAAAACTTACAGGAAAGAAAACTTGGTAGAGGACTTTCAGCTCTCCTTGGTGAGAATAAATCTAAAATTAATTCCAATATAATTTCTTTCGGTGGTGAAAATATTGAGAAAATTTCTGTCGATAAAATTGTCGCTGGAATTTATCAGCCAAGACAAAATTTTTCAGAAAGTGAAATAACGGAACTTGCCGAATCAATCAAAGAAAAAGGGCTGATCCAGCCTATTTTACTTAGAAAGAAAGGCGATGAGGATATTTATGAAATTATAGCTGGCGAAAGAAGGTTTCGCGCTAGTAAATTAGCCGGCCTTCAAGAGGTTTCGGCAATTGTAAGGAAAATTAATAATCATGATGCGTTGGAGATCGCTTTAATTGAAAATATTCAACGTGAAGATTTATCTGTAATTGAAGAAGCTAGAGGTTATAAAAAATTAATCGAAGAATTCTCATATCTTCAGGAAATGATAGCTAAAAAAGTTGGAAAAAGCCGGAGTCATATTGCTAATTTATTAAGATTATTAAATTTACCGGATGAAGTTCAAGAATTTTTGGATAAAAAATTATTATCAATGGGACATGCTCGGGCAATTATTAATTCAGATAACCCAGAAGAGCTAGCAAAAAAAATTGTATTAGATTCACTCACAGTAAGAGAAACAGAGGATATTGTTCGCGATGAGAAAATCAAAAATGTTCCTCTGCTTTACAGAACGGAATCGAAAATAAAATATGTCAATCCTCAATCATTTATTGAATTTGAAAATAAGCTTTCAAATCTAATCGGTGCCCCTATAAAAATTTCCTATAATGGAAATAGTGGATCAGGTAAAATTACCATAATTTTTAATGACTTTGATCTGATTAGCGATCTGCTTGTAAGGTTGGAAAATTAATAAGTAGTTTTTGATTATCAAATTAAAATTAAAAGGTAAGGATTTTAAGTGTATATCTAAAAAATTAAATAAATTATTTTTTAGGAATTTAAAATTAAGGTAATTAATAATCGATTTATTCAGTGAATTTCTTGATAAATAAAATTAAAAATTAGTACTGATTTAAATTATAAATCATCATTAGAAGATTATTAAATTTAATAAAAATCGTGGCGAATTTCCGATAAGAATTTTAATAAAATAACTAAACGCTAGATAATGCTTGATTTAAATCATGCGCTATATCATCAAAATCTTCAATACCAATTGAAAGTCTAATATAATCATCGCTAACCCCGGTTGATATCTGCTCCTCTTTTGATAATTGTTGATGAGTGGTTGATGCTGGATGAATTACAAGTGATTTAGCATCGCCAACATTGGCAACTAAAGAGAATAATTTAAGATTGTCGATAAATTTAATTCCCGCGTCTTTTCCGCCTTTAATACCAAAACCAATAATCGAGCTAGTTCCTTTGGTCATATATTTTTTTGCCTTTTCAAATTGGTTACTTGATTTTAAATTGGGATAATTAACCCAAGAAATTTTAGGATGATTTTCTAAAAATTCTGCTATTTTCAAAGCATTCTCACAATGCCTTGCCATCCTAAGATGCAAAGTTTCCAAGCCCTGTAAAAATAAAAATGAATTAAAGGGTGAGATCGCGCAACCAAAATCACGGAGCAATGTTACTCTGGCCTTAATAATATAGGCAATATTGCCAAGAGGCGATAGGGCATCAATAAAGTTAAGATTATGATAGCTTGGGTCAGGATCAGCAATTAGCGGGAATTTATTGATACCATTTTCCTGAATTTTCCAATCAAACTTTCCAGAATCAACAATGATTCCTCCAATCGAAGTGCCATGACCACCAATAAATTTTGTTGCCGAGTAAACTATAACATCAACGCCATAATTGAATGGTTTAAAAATATATGGGCTCAAAGTATTGTCGAGAATAAAGGGTAAATTATGTGAATGAGCAATTTTTGCAACGAGCTCGAAATCAGTAATATTAAGCTTCGGATTACCAATCGATTCGGCATAAACCAATTTAGTTTTGGCATTAACATATTTCGAAATTTCTTCCGGTTTATTAGAATCTACAAAATGCGTTGTAATCCCAAGCCTAGCGAGAGTATGCTTAAATAGGTTATAAGTACCGCCATATAGATTATCAAAAGCAATAATTTCATCTCCTGCACAAGCAATATTTAAAATTGCCAAGGAAATTGCTGACTGACCTGAAGAAACAGCTAGTGCCCCAACCCCACCCTCTAACTGCGCTATTCTTTTTTCAAAGACATCGGTTGTTGGATTCATTAGTCTAGTGTAAATATTGCCAAATTCTTTTAAAGAAAAAAGATCGCCAGCATGCTGGGCATTTTTAAAATTATATGAAGTTGTTTGATATATTGGAACTGCTCTAGAGCCAGTTGATGGATCAGGAGTTTGTCCGCCATGAAGTAAAATTGAATCATCTTTAAGTTTCATAAATATATTATTTTAATTTGATAAGAATATTCTAAAAATAAGAATATCAGGTAAGATTTTTGAAAATTTATTTACAACAACTGAAGGCACCAAGCGCTATGCTTTTTATCGATCCCGACGATGTTTTGATAATTCTGAAAAATTGCATTTTGAAAAATTAATTTTTTTATGATTTATTTTATAACTTAATAAGTTTAATAATCAACCTTGTCAAGAAAAAATTTTGATGAAATAAATTTATTTTTCAAACGCTGAATTAGAAGAGGTAAGGATGTTATTAATTATAGCGATACTGAAAAAAGCCAATCTAGAAATTGCCAAAATCTTTATATAGCAATATTTCAAGGATCAAAAAAATATTTTAAATAATCAAAAAGTAATTAATAAAATTCATGATGAGAATTCAACGCCATTGAAGTTTTTAGTTAAGGCGAGCGATGATTTCATGACGGGGGATAAAATTGACCAAATGCATAAGCTCTAATCCACTTTCTTTGCCGCTTAATGCTAAACGAATTGGCATAAATAAGTCTTTGCCTTTTCGTGAAGATATTTTTTTAATGTTATCAAGCCATAATTGCCATGAGTTCTCATTGGTAGTTATTTCAGGCAAAACCTCTAAAGATTGCCTTAAAAACTCTTTATCATTGGGATTATTTGGGTAGCGAAAATTACCAAAACAAATATTTATCCACTCAATAATTTCATGGATAAAAGTAATATTTCCTTTAAAAATATTCCAAAATTCCTTAGAAATTTCATTATTGATATTTAATTGTTTTAAGCGGTTTTTTACAATATTAAAATCAATATTTTGTATTAACTTTTGATTAATATTATTAATTTCTATTATATCGTAATTAGTAGCTGATTTTGAAAATTTACTAAAGGAAAAATCCTCAATTAACCCTTGAAAATCTTGATGAATTTTAAGCGAATCGCTAGTACCAATTTGCGATAAAAAATTTATAATTGACATTGGCTCATAACCCTCATTGCGCAATGATTTTATATCAAAACCTCCTTCGCGTTTAGAAATTTTACCCGATGAAGCCTTAACCAAGGCAAGATGAGCAAAGCTTGGAGGGGTTGCTCCTAATGCTTCAAAAATTTGAATTTGAATTGCAGTATTAGTGATATGATCTTCGCCACGAATGATGTCAGTAATGCCGTAATCAATATCATCAACAACACTGCAAAAGGTATAAGTTGGAACGCCAAAGCCATCATCATCTTCTTGACGAATTAGAACTGGATCTGAGAAATGTCTGCCATCATAAGTTATTTTTCCTTTAATCTTATCATCCCAAGTGATAATTCTTTCATCGAGAAGGAATCGATAATGAGGTTTCAAACCTTGAGAGCGCAGATTTTTTTTCTGTTCGCTAGAAAGTTTTAATGAATTACGATTGTATAATGGCGCAATACCAGAAGCATTTTGAGCCTTACGTTGTAAACTTAATTCTTCTTCAGTTTCATAACATTCATAGAGTCTTTGGCTTGCTAATAAAAGATCTTTCGCTTGATGATAATTGTTAAGACGTTGCGATTGCGTAAAAAATAAATCATGTCTTAAGCCAAGCCAGTCAAGGTCCTGTATAATCATTTCGCGATATTCATCGCGAACCCTTTGAGTATCGGTATCGTCAAGGCGCAAATAAAATTCGCCATTATTTTTTTTGGCATAAAGAAAATTTATGATAGCGGTGCGGATATTTCCAACATGTAAAAAACCAGTAGGGGAGGGAGCGAAACGAACTTTAACAGTCATTGTAAAAACCAAAAATTAGAATAAATAAAAATTTATATTTTTAACATTAAGGCAAAAACTTTAAAAACAAATTAATTTTTTTTGTGATAGCTCTGTTCAATTTGTTTAAGAAATTCAGCAGTTGATGGCAAATTAACAGGAAGTAAAAAATCGCTATTACAGTATTGACATTTTTTTGGCACCGATCTTTTTCGACGAAAAGATGGAAAAATTAATCCCGTAAAGCAAAATAAAAACCAAGGCAAAATCCTAAAAGATGATTTTTTATTGTTATCATTTTCAGTGATTCCCTTGCAATCGCCACAAATAAATTTTTCTGTAGTCATAAATAAAATTTGTTGCTTATAGGATAGCGACGCTCTTTATCAAATGACATCGTTGATAATTTAACGCCAATAGTTGCTTGCTTGCGTTTATATTCGCTAGATAGTAACAATCGATTTATTTTATTAACTAATTCATAATTAAAACCTTCTTCAACAACTTCAGAAACTGATTTTTCTTGCTCAATTAAAGAAAATAAAATTTTATCAAGAATGCTGTAATCAGGAAGGCTATCGCTATCTTTTTGATCAAATTTTAATTCTGCGCTAGGAGCTTTGGTAAGAATATTTTGAGGAATTAATTTTTTTTCTTTTAGCTTTGAAAGCTTGCAAATATTATCGTTACGCCATTTTACAATTTCATAAATTTGTGTTTTGTAGAGATCTTTAATCGGATTAAATGCGCCACACATATCGCCATAAATCGTTGCATATCCGCAGGCTAACTCGGATTTATTGCCAGTTGATAAAAGCAAAGCATTGCTTGAATTAGAAAGACTCATTAAAATATTTCCACGAATTCTTGATTGTAAATTTTCCTGGGCTAATTGCGAAATTGGCTCATTATTTTTTTCAAGTGTTAAAAGCATTTGCTTAAAAATTTCTTCGATAGAGATTGTTTTTAATTCAATTCCTAGATTTTTTGCGCATGCTTGACCATCAATCATTGATTCTTGAGAATTAAATTTGGTTGGTAAGGCGTAAAGCTTTACGTTGTTTGGCCCTAGGGCATCAACGGCAATTGTTGCAACCAAAGCTGAATCAATTCCGCCAGACATTCCTAACAAAACTTGAGAAAAATTATTTTTTTGCAAATAATCTCGAAGCGATAAAATCATCGCGCAGTAAATTTGTTCTAATTTATTACTAACAAAATTTGAGGAATAATTTTTAAAATTTTTATCCAATGAAATTTGATTATCCTTTGAAAGGCTAATGATCGAAGCATCTTCTTCAAAATTATTCATTTGCAATATTAATTCGCCTTGATTGTCAATTACAAAAGATCCGCCATCGAAAGCCAGCGAATCTTGGCCACCCACTTGATTTAGGTAGACCAAGGATTTCTTTGTAGCTTTGCATAATTCTTTAGCATTATTAATACGTTGATCATGCTTAGCTATTGAAAAGGGCGAGGAATTTATCACCAAAATATTATCGCAAATTTGCTCACCAATAAGAAGCCAATTTTTTTTCTGCCAAAAATCTTCGCAAATTAAAATTGCCAAAGTTTTATTGCGAAAATCAATATAAGACAAGGCCCAACCAGCTGTAAAATATCGCTCCTCATCAAATACCGAATAGTTTGGTAGTGATTTTTTATGAATTATATTCTTGACCTTTCCATGCTCAATTAGTAATGCTGAATTGCGAATTATTTCCTTATTTTTTTGACGATCTGTAGTTGGACAACCAAGTAAAATTGCGCAGTTAATTGTTTTGCTAAATTCGATAATAGAAATTATTACATCTTCGCAACTTTTAACAAAATATTTTTTTTTCCATAAATCTTCACAAGGATAACCAGATATTGTCATTTCTGGGAAAATTATCAAATCGCAATTTTGTTGCTCTGCAATTAAACATTGATCAGTGATCAGATGTTGATTATGTTGCAAATCGCCAACTGAATTATTGATCTGCGATAAATAAATTTTTAAATTTTGCGCCATAATAAAAAACAAAAAATAAAATTAAGTAATATTTTTAATTGATAATTTCCTTAAGTAAAAAATTATGCTGGGATTCATAAAATTTTTCTATAGTTGAGAAAATTTCCGTAATTGCCTTCTTTCCAGAGGAGGGGTTATTTTCAATATTCGCAAAATTTCCCATCAAATTAATTTTGGCACGAAATTCTGCCGAGCAATTTAAACCAGAACTATACCAACCAATATGTTTTTTAGCAAGAGCGATTCCAGTAATTACGCCGTAATATTCAATCATCTCGTTAAAATGAAGAAGGACAATTTGCAATTGTTTTTCAAGATTTGGGATTGGTTGCGGTTTCCTGTTATTAAGTTGGTCATCTATTTGACTAATAAGCCAAGGCTTTCCGTAGCATGCGCGACCAATCATTACCCCGTCAGCTTTTGATAATTCAAGTGCAGTTTGAGCATTTTCAAAATTTTTTATATCACCATTAGCTATAACTGGAATTGACACTGCTTCTTTAACTTTTGAAATTGCTTGCCAATTGGCATTGCCATTGAACATCTGACATCTAGTTCTTCCGTGAATAGTCAGCATTTGAATCCCAACATCTTGGGCTTTTTTGGCAAGTGACGGTGCATTAAGATTTTCTTGATTCCAACCTAATCTCATTTTCATAGTAACAGGAATTTTAACGGCTTTAACAACCGCTTCCATAATTTTTGTAGCTAATTCCTCATCTTTCATTAAGGCGCTTCCAGCAAAGCTATTAACAACTTTTTTGACAGGGCAGCCAAAATTTATATCAATAATATCGGCGCCTAAATCCTCATTAAGTTTTGCGGCTTGTGCCATAATTTCTGGCTCGCAACCAGCTATTTGAACTGACATCGGATATTGATCTTTTTCTACTTTGCATTTCTTCATTGATTCTTTGGTTTGAAGAATCATTGCACGTGATGCGATCATTTCTGAAATTACTAAAGGCGCGCCGAAGCTTTTCACTAATCTACGAAATGGAAGATCGGTAACTCCTGACATAGGAGCAAGTAGAACATTTCCAGTAATTTTTATTTTACCAATTTCAATCATAAATTATTCATAAATAACAATTAGGATCCATTGCCAATAAAATCAAAAATGAAACCATGTTTTTTAATTTCAGAAATATCAAGAATGTTTCGTAAATCAATAATTTTTAAATTAGGATTAAGAGCTTTAACGCGTGATAAATCAATTTGCTTATATTGCTCCCATTCAGTGGCGATAACCATTAACTCGCAATTCTTAATTGCTTCCCAAATATCATCAATAAATTTAATGTTGTTAAAATCATTGAGCTCTTTTTTAGCATTGCTTTGTGCTTGAAAATCATGAGCAAAAATTTGTGCACCCATTTTCGCTAATTCTTTAGCAATTGCAATTGAAGGGCTGTAGCGAATATCGTCAGTATTGGCTTTAAATGCTAAACCAAGCCAAATAATTTTTTTATTTTCTACGTCGCAATCAAGAAGATTGACGATTTTTTTAACCATTAAATTTTTACGATTATTGTTTGATTTAACAACTGCATCAATCAATGATAAGCTTGAATTGTTAGTTTTAGCTATGTTAAGTAAGGCTAAAATATCTTTTGGAAAACATGATCCACCAAATCCCGGTCCAGGATTTAAAAATTTTCCACCAATACGCGAATCCTGGCCCATTGAGTAAGCGAGGTCTTTAATATTGCCACCAACATTTTCACATAAATCGGCAATTTCGTTAATGAAAGCGATTTTAGTTGCAAGAAATGAATTTGAGCCATATTTGATAAGCTCAGCAGTAACTAGATCGGTGTGAAAAATTTTTGAAGCGGGAAAATAATTATAAATTTCTTCAAGAATTTTTTTGGCTTGATCTTCATCGTAACCAATTACTACGCGATCAGGTTTCATAAAATCTTCAATAGCACAGCCTTCTCGTAAGAATTCAGGATTAGAGGCAACGTAAAATTTAATTTGCGGATTAGTTTCGGTCAGTAACTTTTTTATTTTTTCGCCAGTTTTTGCTGGAACTGTCGATTTCGTTACAACCAATTTCGAAGAAGTTGAGTATTTGGCAATTTCTTTGATGGCATCTAAAACGTAAGATAAATCAGCGCTTCCATCTTCATCTTGCGGTGTGCCAACTGCAATAAATACAGCTTTTGCGTCAATAAGAGCTTCTTGCAAATTAGTGGTGAAACTAATATTATCAAGGCCAACAACTTCGGTAAGCATTTCTTTTAAACCGGGTTCATAAATAGGAATTTCACCTTTTTTTAATTGATCAATTTTGCTAGCAATTTTATCAACAGCAATAACCTGATGACCAATTTTAGCAAAGCAAATCGACGATACCAGGCCAACATAACCCGTACCAATTACAACAATTTTCATAAATTTAGGAGTAAGTAAATATTTTTAGTTTACAATAGTTTATAGTTGCTTTAAGCAGAATTCAATTCTTTTTTAAAGTAATCAATAGTTCTTGTTAAGCCCTCTTCAAGTTCAATTTCTGGTGAAAAATTAATAAGATTTTTAGCGCGATCAATCACAGGCTTTCTTTGCAGGGGATCGTTTTGCGGTAAATCTTTAAAAATAATTTTTGAATTTGAATTAGTTAGCTTTAAAATTTTTTTTGCCAATTCCAACATTGTAAACTCATGAGGATTGCCGAGATTTATAGGGCCATAATCATCACCTTGATAATTCATGAAACTGATGATGCCATCAATCAAGTCATCAACGTAACAAAAGGATCGCGTTTGATCGCCTTTTCCATACATCGTTAAATTTTCACCTTTAAGAGCTTGAACAATAAAGTTAGAAACCACTCTACCATCGTTAATTGACATCCTTGGGCCATAGGTATTAAAAATTCTTATCACGCGAATATCAACGCCATATTGATGATGATAATCTGAAAATAATGTTTCTGCAACTCTTTTGCCTTCATCATAACAAGATCTTGGTCCCATGGTATTAACATTTCCTAAATATTTTTCATGCTGTGGATGAATTAAGGGATCACCATAAATTTCTGAGGTTGAAGCTTGGATTACTTTGGCCTTAACATTGCGCGCGAGCTCTAAAACATTGATTGCTCCCATAACGCAAGTTTTAACTGTATGAACGGGATTGTGTTGATAATGAATTGGCGAGGCTGGACAGGCAAAGTTATAAATTTCATCAACTTCAATATGTAAGGGCTGAGTTATGTCATGCCTAAGCGCTTCAAAATTTGAATTGCTAAATAAATGAGCGATATTTTTTTTTGATCCTGAAAAATAATTATCGAGTGCAATTACTTCATGACCTTGGTTCAAAAGCTTTTCGCATAAAAATGATCCAAGAAACCCAGCTCCTCCTGTGACTAAAATTTTTTTCATAATCTATTTATTTTTTTGTAAGAATTCTTTAATTTCATTAATCGAGAATTCTTGTAAATTTCCGCGATAACGCATAACTGCATTGCCATTTTTATCAACAATCCAAGTCTCTGGAACCGCTTCAATTTTGGCTAATTTTGTAAATAAACCATTGCCATCAGAAGCAACTTTAGTAAATGGATTACCATTTTCTTCAAGATATTGTTGAACATTCTCATCAACATCACGCCAAGCAATTCCGTAGATATTGATAATTTTTTCATCATTTAAAGCTAAAAGAATTTGATGTTCGGCTGCACATGTTGTACACCAAGAAGCAAAAAAATTTACAATCGAGTATTTTCCTTCAAGATCTTTTTTTGAAAAAGTTTGATCATTGCTAAAAATATCATTAAAAGTAAATTCAGGAATGGTAATATTAACGCGAAAGAAAGAGGTATCGCTTTGCCCTTCAACAAGATCTGGAGATGATTTGGGAGAATTCTTTGAGATTTTGTAAGTTGCAATTAGAGTTACGATTAATAAGATTGTAAAAAAAATAAGATAAATGAATTTTTTCATAAAAATAAGTTTATTAAACTACCAAAAAAATATGGAAAGTAAATTTAGCTTCACATTAAAAGCAAAAGAAAATAAATCAAGAAGGGGAATTATAAAAACTTCAAGAGGAGAAATTAATACCCCAGCTTTTATGGTTGTTGGAACTGCCGGAACTGTTAAAGCCGTAACTAGTGAGGATGTTAAAAAATCTGGCACAGAAATTATTTTAGGAAATACATATCATTTGATGCTAAGACCTGGTGAAGAATTAATTTCACAATTTAAAGGTTTGCATGATTTTATGAATTGGCAAGGTCCTATCCTTACAGACTCGGGAGGATTTCAAGTTATGTCATTATCAAAAATTCGTAAAATTACTGATGATGGGGTAGAATTTTCTTCTCATATCGATGGAAAAAAATTTTTCGTAAGTCCTGAAAGATCAATTGAAATTCAACGCGCTCTTAATAGCGATATTACGATGATTTTTGATGAATGTGTTCAATATCCTGCAACTTTTGACCAAGCTAAAACTGCAATGGAGCGATCAATTGCATGGGCTCAACGTAGTAAAAATGCCTTTGAAAAACGTGATGGTTATGGAATTTTTGGAATTGTTCAAGGTTCAACATATGAAGATTTAAGAAAAATTTCAGCACAAAAATTAATCGAAATTGGTTTTGATGGATATGCCATAGGAGGTTTGGCTGTAGGTGAAGGACAAAATAAAATGTTTAAAGTTTTAGATTATTGCACGGATTTTCTGCCACAAGATCAACCGCGTTATTTGATGGGAGTGGGTAAGCCAAGTGATATTGTTGGTGCAGTTATGCGCGGTGTCGATATGTTTGATTGTGTAATTCCAACTAGATCGGGTCGAACAGGGCAAGCTTTTGTTCATCAAGGGGTTATAAATATTCGCAATGCAAAATATCGCGATGATAAAAAACCTCTCGACGAATTATGCAATTGCTATGGCTGTAAAAATCATTCGCGATCATATATTCATCATTTGGTTAAGGCTAATGAAATATTGGGTGCAATGCTTCTATCGCAACATAATATTTTTTATTATCAAGATCTGATGCGTTGTATTAGACAGGCAATTGAGGAGCAAAGATTTGCTAAATTTAGTGAGGAATTTTTTAAGAATAATCAAAGTAGCGAAGAGTGATTAAAAAACAATAATAGTGAATAAATAATAATTAAAATTATTTATTGGTATTTTCTTTCCAAATTTTTTTGGCACTTTCACCAATCACTTTCACTTTTTCACTTTTTTCTTCAAAAAATCCTATTGCCATGTTAATGACAGGAATTAATGCCATTACTATAGCAATGATAATAACGATACGGATTAAAAACATAATTTTTAAAATTGACAATTTGCCTTAAGAAAATAAATTATTGGCGATTTTTAAATAAGATCATTGTTTAATAGAATTAAAATTCAAATCAAATTTTTAAATTTATCTTATGAGTAACAAAATTAAAAGCATTAGAGCTATTGAAATTCTTGATTCACGAGGATATCCAACTATTGAAGCAAAAGTTGTTTTTGATAATAATGCTATTGGCATTTGTGCCGTTCCTTCAGGAGCTTCAACCGGAAAGCTTGAGGCTTGTGAGTTGCGAGATAATGATCCAAAAAGATATTTAGGAAAGGGTGTAAGTAAAGCCGTTGAAAATGTTAATAAAATAATTGCTTCAAAATTGGTTGGAAGTGAATTCAATAATTTTAAAGAAGTTGATGAAATTTTAATCAAACTTGATGGCGCTGAAAATAAATCTAATCTTGGCGCAAATGCTATTTTAGGAGTTTCTTTAGCATATGCTAAAGCTTGTGCAAATTCAAATAATCAGCAATTTTTTGAATTTCTTGGGGAAGGTAAGGGTAATATTTTGCCGGTACCCATGATGAATATAATCAATGGTGGAAAGCATGCGGATAATCCAATTGATATTCAAGAATTTATGATTGCGCCAATTAACGCAACTAGTATCAAAGATGCAATCCGCATGGGTGCAGAGGTTTTTCACCATCTAAAAGATTTATTGAAAAAGAGTTTTCACAATACCAATGTTGGCGATGAAGGTGGTTTTGCTCCGCAACTAAAATCAAGTGCTCAAGCCTTAGACTTTATTGCCAAAGCTGTTGAGCAAGCCGGATATAAATTGGGTAGCGATTTTATGCTTGCTCTAGATTGTGCATCGTCAGAATTTTATAAAAATAATTTTTACGAGATAAGTTCTGAAAACAAGAAGCTCACCAGTTCCCAGCTTGTAAAATATTATGAAGAATTGGTTAATTCATATCCAATATTTTCAATTGAAGATGGTTGCGCTGAAGATGATCATTTGGGTTGGCAGGAATTAACATTAAAACTTGGAAAAAAAATACAGCTGGTTGGCGATGATTTATTCGTAACTAATCCTAATATTTTAAAACAAGGTATAGCAAAAAATATGGCCAATGCGGTGTTAATAAAAGTTAATCAAATCGGCACTTTAAGCGAAACTCTTGAAACGATTAATATTGCCAAGAAAGCTAATTACAACAACGTAATCTCACATCGTTCCGGAGAAACTGAAGATGCAACAATTGCTCATATCGCAGTTGCCACAAACTCTATGCAAATCAAAGCTGGATCACTTTGTCGATCAGATCGAACTGCTAAATATAACGAGCTAATTCGCATCGAAGAACATCTCGGTAGCAAGGCCAAATACGCAGGAAAAATGATTTTAAAAAATATTTAATTTATAATTAATCATTATAGTAAATTTCTAGCCTTAACTCTCTTAGCAAGAACTATCCATAAAGATTTCTGTCCCTCAATAAAGCTTTGAACGCCTAGGCTCTTTTCCAAGGACATCTACCTTAAAATTTCAAACAATTAAAGAAATTCTTCGTGTTTAACGCTATACTCTTTCGATGATCTAATGCTATTTTTGCCATTAAATGATGCAATTGAATTTTTTGTCATTGTCTTTGCACACCCTGATTTACTATGCTTTTGAAGATATCTGCAGATCTTATTTAAAAAAATAATATAACACATTTAATTAAAAAATAACAAATGTTATTGCAGTTTATTATTTAGACTGCGTCATAACTGCACTTATTTTATTTTTTTATATCTTTTTGTATTTTAATTAACATTTTTAACGACAATTTTAAAAATTAATTTTAATTAAATTATGGAAAAAAATAGTTTAAAGCGGGTGAATAATCATAAAAGACACGCCCTAGCATGCTTTACAATTGCGGCAAGATGTTTACCATTGAGCTCATCATATAAACGCGACAGTGAAAGTGAAAGTGACAGTGAAGGAGAAGATGTAATTTCTCAAGAGCATCGGCCTAAGGATTATTCTGTAGGTAGTCCTCAAGAACTAAAACCTGGCGCTAATCAACCAAAAGCAGAAATAGTTCGTGTTCGTGTACCTAATAATGTCAATCTTGAATTAGAGGAAACCCCTGATCCTATTGAAACAGTTACCCAAATAGATAGGGAAAAAAATCTAGGGCGAAAATTAAGCATGAGTGCCCAAAGAGTTTTTAACGAATCTATTACAGAAATAGGTAGTAATTTAGATATTAAAAAGAATTATACAGATTTTTTAACTCGAAGAACCTCTGATTTATTTAACTTGACTGGTTCATTAGAGGAAGAAACCAAAAGACTTGCATCTCAATTTCTGGGATTTCAAGATGAAGAATCGAAAAGTGAGGAAGTTAGTGATGATAATAAAAGTGCCGAACTAACGCCAAGAAGTGAAGTTTATTCGCAAGAACCGGCAGGTGGTAACAAAGAAAATCTTACAAGTGAAATTCAAGCTCCAACAGTTACTTCGCCCCCAAATGGTCAAGTTTTGCAACCTAAAGCGCAAAGACTACGTAGCGTTGCATTAGAAGATCCAAACTTTCCAAATGACCTAAAAGCCAGGGCATTTGATTATATAAATAAAGCAGCGGGTCTCGATTATAGTATTTCACCGAGTGAAAAACCAAATTATTTCGATTATGCAATGAAAATGATCGACCAAAAAAGCAATGAGATAAAAAAAAATTATAACGATCCATCGGCAGGAGTCGTCTTATGCTGGACACCAATTGCTGAAAATAAAATTATTAATGATAAAGAAAAAATTAAATTATTTGATTTAATAAATGCAAAAGTTGACTTACCTGTAGAAGATGATAATGATAAAATTAAAAAATTTATATTTATTGTTAAAGCTATAAAATTGAAAAAAAGTGCTATTATAAAAGGATTAAATAGACTTGATGCAGAAAGTAAAAGTTCTCAGAGAGAGATCTCTGGGCGATAACAATCCGAAATCACTTTATTAGCTATTGATAATTTTTAAATATTCTTCTTAACCTTAAAAAATTAAGTCAAATATTAGCTCGACCGTGATTAAAGCAACAAAGTTTTTAGTCATGACGATAGTATTTATTTTGTCGTGCTTACGCAACGAGAGTTTATTTTTGTCGTGCTTACGCAACGAAGGGCGCAACGAGAGTTTATTTTTGTCGTGCTTACGCAACGACGGGCGCAACGAGAGTTTATTTTTGTCGTGCTTACGCAACGACGGGCGCAACCGACAGGATTTTCGAGATAAAAAACTGCTAAAGTAAATTAAAGTTTTTTAGCTTTGATTTCTTCGGCAACATTTGGCGGTACTGCTTCATAGCTGTCAAATTCCATAGTATAGCTGGCGCGACCTTGCGATAATGATCTCAAATTATTTACATATCCAAACATTGAGGCCAACGGTACCTTAGCAGTAATAACTTGAACAACATCACGGCCTTCAAGATTTTGAATTTGTCCACGACGCGAGTTAATATCACCAATTACATCGCCCATATAGTCTTCAGGAGTAACAACCTCAACTCTCATGATTGGTTCAAGAATAATTGGACCAGCTTTTGCTATAGCTTCTCGGAAAGCTGAGCGAGCGGCAATTTCAAAGGCTAAAACACTCGAGTCAACATCGTGATATGCGCCATCAATCAAACGTGCTTTTAAGCGAACCACCGGATATCCAGCAAGGACACCAGTATTTTTAGCTTGTTCCAAACCTTTTTCAACGCCTGGAATATATTCTTTGGGAACTCGTCCACCAACGACTTCACTTTCAAAAATGAATTGTTCTTTAGTGTCCGCAGGAAGTGGTTCAAAAATAATTTTAACTTTAGCAAATTGACCAGCGCCACCGGATTGTTTTTTATGAGTATAATCAATCTCGTAAGATTTAGTTATAGCTTCACGATATGCAACTTTTGGTTTACCAATATTGGCTTCAACTTTAAATTCACGACGCATGCGATCAACAATAATTTCCAAATGTAATTCGCCCATGCCCTTAAGAATTGTTTGACCAGATTCTCTATCAGATTCAATGCGAAGTGATGGATCTTCTGAAGCAAGGCGTGACAAGGCTATGCCCATTTTTTCTTGATCAGCAGTAGATTTAGGTTCAACTGAAACTTCAATAACGGGTTCAGGGAAAATCATGCGCTCAAGAATTATCTCATTGTCAATTTCAACAAGGGTGTCACCAGTAGTTGTAGCTTTTAAACCAGCTAGGGCAACGATATCTCCAGCATAAGCTTCTTTAATATCTTCACGATTATTAGCATGCATTAATAAAATTCTACCAACACGTTCTTTGGAATTTTTTGTAGTATTAATTACTCCAGTACCGCTCGTAAGAACTCCAGAGTAAATACGAACAAAGGTAAGCGAGCCAACAAATGGATCAGTCATAATTTTAAAAGCTAAGCCAGAAAATTTTTTATTATCGCAATTGATAGTTATTGGTTGCTCATCTCTAAGATTAATTGCTGGAATTTCTTTAATGTCTTTAGGGCTAGGAAGATAATCTACAACTGCATCAAGTAGAGTTTGTACACCTTTATTTTTGAATGCGCTACCATTTAAAACCGGAACAAATGCTCCTGAAACTGTTGCTTTACGAATGCATTTTTTTAATTCTTCTTCAGTAATATTTTCACCAGCAAGATATTTTTCCATGACAGCGTCATCTTGTTCAACAGAAGCCTCGATAAGCTGTTCGCGATATTCTTTTGCTTTATCGAGAAGATCAGCAGGAATTTCTTCGAAAGAATAATCGGCGCCTAAAGATTCATTTTTCCAAACCACCGCTTTCATTTTTACTAAGTCAATTAATCCACCATAATTTTCAGCTTCATAAATTGGTAATTGTACAGGAACTGGGCGAGCGCCTAAACGAGTTTTCATCATCTCAACACAGCGATAAAAATTAGCGCCAATGCGATCCATTTTATTTACGAAGCAAATACGTGGAACTTTGTATTTATTAGCTTGACGCCAAACAGTTTCAGATTGAGGTTCAACGCCAGCAACAGAATCAAAAACTGCAACTGCTCCATCAAGAACACGAAGCGATCTTTCAACTTCAATAGTAAAATCAACGTGTCCCGGAGTATCGATAATATTGATTCGACTATCTTTCCAAAAGCAAGTAGTTGCCGCGGAAGTAATAGTAATCCCGCGCTCTTGTTCTTGTTCCATCCAATCCATAGTTGCAGCGCCATCATGAACTTCGCCAATTTTGTGCGATTTACCGGTGTAATAAAGGATACGCTCAGTTGTAGTAGTTTTACCTGCATCGATGTGAGCCATGATGCCAATATTGCGGTATTTTTCGATTTCGATTTTACGAGCCATAAAATTAAATTTAAATTTATTGATACTTCCTTATGATTTAACTGGTTGAAAAACCAAGTTATGATAAAATAAAGATTTTATTTATTGTAGATTTTTTATTAAAAGTTAACGATTTTAGTCAAAAATTTTTGCGAGCAATACCCGATAACTTAGTTGCAAAATAATTAGAAAATTTATTAATAAGGCCCTTAAGATTTACCAAAGAGATTTTCCTAGAGATCTGCGCCAGAGTTTTATTGTCTAGGGCAAAAAGCGTTATTAATTTAGATTTACCAAAAATTATCTGCCAAAAAAATGTGAGTAATTGCAATTATTTCTTGACCAAAATTGGGTGTAAAATTTTAATAAATATTAATTTTCAATTTCTAATTAACAAGCAATTTCTTTTATCATACGTATCAAGGCAATTAAAGGCTTGGTAAATAGAAAATAACATCTTTTGCCATCGATTAAAGTTAGTGAGTTGTGATGAGAAATAGTGTGTAATCCTTGATTAAAAAGATCAGTTGAGGAGGGTTTTATTTCAAAAACTTTTTCCTCATGAAAATTTTTTGAATCTAAAATTTTGATTTCATTGATAATGATTGATCCACCATAAGTTTCAGAACAATTTTGTGCTGGTCTGTATATTTTATTGGCAATTATAAATAAATTTCCCGCGGGTCGAGAGTTACTTATATCACTCTTTACGGGGTTTTTTGGATGATCGCAAAACTCATCAAATAAAGAATTTGCAAAAGCGATATTTAAATTTTCATTGGGATTTTTTGCATCAGTATAAAATAAAAAATATTGATCATGATGTTTAAAAATTGTTGGATCAATTGCAGATTTATTAGTAAAAATATCGCGAATTTTGTTTAATTCAAAATTTATTTTATCAAATTCAAAAAGTTCTAAATTATTTGCTTTGTAAGACTCACAAGTTATATAAATTTTATTATTTTCACAAAAAACAAAAGGATAAGATAAATGTTTTTTATTATCCAAAAGAAGCTTTTGATGACAAAGCTTATTGTCAATAAGTTCTGCTAAAAAAATTCTGCCACGCTTTAAAAATAAAGAATATTTTTCATAAATAACAAAATTTTTGCCATCAATATCAAAAATAAATGGATCGGCTTGGAACTCGTATTTTCTTGGGCTATCAAGCCAAGAGATTTTTAAATCTTCGTTAAAAATTTTATTAATATCAGAATTTAAAATACCAATATTCCATTGCTCAAAATAAAATAGTTTTTTTAAGTTAGTAAAAGTTTTTCTATAATCAAAAAAACTTTTGCGCATATATGAATGATAAGAGCAATAATGATATTTGCGACGAATACTTTCAAAAAATGGTGAAAATTTAGCGGTATTTTTATAGAGCAGAAGTCTTATTGCATATGAATCGGGAAAATGGGTAATTAAAAAATAAAAATATAAATTATACTCCGCAACGCCAAAAGAACTTTGGCGATTTTGTAAAAAAATTTTATAAAATTTCTGCCCTTTAAAATTAGCCTCAACTACTGAAAATAATGATTGAATAACATTTTTTTGAATAAGCATGTGGTGACAAATTCCTGACTCTAAATCCTTGGCAATAAATCGCTCATCATTATTTAGAAAGTTTAATTTTTTAGTAAATTCTTCAGCGCGATTAGAATTTGCTTGAGCAGATTCGCTAAATAATTCAGGCAATTTATCGGCGATTTGTGGAACTATTCTGGCGATATGGGCGAGAGTAGCTATTTGGAATTCTGAATTAAATAGATTCTTATCTTTGGCCATGTTGTAAAGAGCAATGCCGTTGCGATTAATAAATTCAACCGGTCGATAAAAAACCGTATCAGCATCAACAATTAGAGCTTGTTGAGAAATATTAGGAATAACTAAAACTGAATAAAGCTTAAGAAGTTGCTGATAATTCCAGCCAACATTTTGATGGTTAAGTATCTCGGAAATTTCTGCGAATGAAAATGGATATAATTTTTCATCAAACCATTCAGCTTTATCAGTGTATTTTTCCTTAGAAACGACAATTACTCGACGCAGATTTTTAACATTTTTTTTGATTCCTAATATGCAATGATCGAGTATTTCCTTATCTTTGATATGGGCTGGGATAACAACGTCGATAAAATTTTTAGATTGCAATTGATTAGTCATAAAATAAATTTTTTAAAAAAATTAACACTAACAAAAAAAACATCAAACATATTTTTAAAATTTTTTAGCAAAAATAGGCGAGGTATCCTAAGAAAATAAAAAATTTAAGACTAGAAAATCATTATTATACTACAACTAAAGTAGTAAAAAAATAACAGGTTGTAGTGTCAAAATTTTTTTAAATAATTATTAAAAATTATTTGCATCTTAAAATTTAATTAACACAATAACTAGTGTTGTTTTAGTGTCTTTTGATACTAGATATTGATTTTTCTAATATTTTTAGATATTACAATCAATCAAAAATAATAAAATTATAAAATGTATGTCACTCTTAGATTCTAAGCCAATTTACAAACCTTTTAATTATCCATGGGCATATGATGCATGGCTTAAGCAGCAGCAAATCCATTGGCTTCCCGAAGAAGTTCCTTTGGCCGATGATGTTCGTGATTGGAAACATAATCTTACCGTTTCTGAAAAAAATTTATTAACGCAAATTTTTCGTTTCTTTACTCAAGCTGATATCGAAGTTAATAATTGCTACATGAAACATTACTCACAAGTTTTTAAACCAACTGAAGTTCAGATGATGCTTTCCGCATTTTCAAGTATGGAGACTGTTCACATTGCCGCATATTCTCATTTGCTTGATACTATTGGCATGCCTGAAATCGAGTATCAATCATTCATGAAATATAAAGAAATGAAAGATAAGTATGATTACATGCACAAATTTGGGGTAAAAACCAAAAAGGATATCGCAACTACTCTAGCAGTATTTGGGGGCTTCACTGAAGGTTTACAATTATTCGCCTCATTTGCAATTTTACTTAATTTTCAGCGCTTTGGAAAAATGAAAGGTATGGGGCAAATTGTTGCTTGGTCAGTTCGCGATGAAACTTTGCACACACTTTCACTTATTAAACTTTTTAGAACATTTGTTCAAGAAAATCCTGAAGTTTGGGATGAGGATTTAAAAGGCAAACTCTACGAAGCTTGTGCAACAATAGTTCATTTTGAAGATGCATTTATTGATTTAGCATTTGAAATGGGCGATATTGAGGGCTTAACTTCTCGCCAAGTAAAGCGTTATATTCGCTACATTGCCGATCGAAGACTTAACCAACTTGGTTTAAAAGATATTTACATGATCGACGCCAATCCGCTCCCTTGGCTCGATGAAATTCTAAATGGCGTTGAGCATACTAACTTTTTTGAAAATCGCGTTACGGAATATAGCAAAGCTTCAACTACAGGAACATGGGAAGATGTTTTTACTGAGATTGACTCTAGTCGCACAGAAATGCTAGCGGTGTAAAATTAAAAAATATTTTGTACAAAAAATTGTGAAAAAAATAAAATTTTTGTTATGGTTTATTTGCTTTTCATTGCTAGCAAATAGACCTTGCAATGCCAATAATGTTCGAAATTTAATTGTCTATGCTGAGCCAAATTTATTTGTTGCATTAACTAAAATTGCCAGAATTTATTCACAAAATTACGCAGTCAATGTAGCGGTAAATTTTAATTCATCCTTAGATTTTATAAATGAAATTGATTCGGGTGAGCCTGCAGATATTTTTATCTCAGCTCATCCAATTTGGGTTGAAACCCTTAGGCAAAAAGGCGTAATCGATGTATATAATATTGGCTATATTGCCAATGATGAATTAGTTTTGGTAACCTCTAAAAACAACAAAGAGCTATCGCCTAAGCTACTGAAAAAAAATATAACTCTCGAGCAAGCTATCTCAGCTCTTGATGAAAATAAAAATAATTTGATAATTGACCATGAAGGTAGTTCATCGGGAATTTTTGCTAAAAATTTTTTACAGAATTTTACTTTTGAAAATTTAAGTATTTTTACCAAGATAAATGAAGATCGCAATTCTTTAATTCGGGATTTGAAAAATGATAGTAGCGCTTATGGCCTGTTATTTGAAAGTCAGGTCAGAAGAAATAGAGATTTACAAATTTTAGCAATCAAAAAAGATAAAAATATTTTTTACCGAGCTCTAGTAATTGCTGGCGATAATATGGAAGTTGCAAGAGAATTTCTAAAATTCCTTAAAAGTCCCCAAGCTCAAAAAATATTTAAGGAAAATAATTTCGTTATTAATTAAATAAAATATAGTTTAGTTAATATAACTTAACTAATATTAATTAAATAAAATAAAAATAGTTTAATTTTATTGAATAATAAATAAAAATGACATACCAAACAATAAAAATATAATGTTATCATTTTTTAATTGACTAAAAATATTTTGAAATTTATTATAAAAACATATAGATCATAATGGCTAACCTTTTAACCTCAATAAGAAATGTTTATGCATAATAGATTCTCGACTGTTCTAAAAATGCCAACAGGAACCGCCGGGTCAGCCCCAGCCTTAAGCAAAGAGAAACCAGGCGCAGATAAAGACTCCGCTGAAGATGGAGAAGTCGGTTCACAATTTTATAATTATGCCCCGATCAAGACTGAAATAGCGAATTATCGAACTGAAATTAGGGAAATAAGGGAGAAGATAAATAAACAAAAAGAAAAAAAGAAAAAAGCTATAAAATTTTTTGTTATCGGAGCGGTTTGTTCGGCAATGCTGGGTGTAGGACTTTTAATGCCCTATGGCCCAAAAAACCTTACGGTCCTGCAATCTCTGCAAGGGGGAATTGGTGTGGCTTCGGGTTTACAAACTGCTCAATTAGCCTTCGGCTTTAGCGCTGCTGGTTTTGCAATTCCAATTGCAATGACCGTTATATCTTTAATGGTAGCATTATTTTCAAACAGTAAAATAAATAAGTTAGAGAAAGAAGGGCAGCTTATTAAGGAACTTTCTTCAGGAGTTAGTTCGCAAGATCCAAGCATTAAACATGACAAAGTAGCGCAAATTCAAGCCGCACTTACAGCTGTGAAGGCCAGGAGAGATGGGCTTAAAGGGAAGCCTATCCGGGGTATCAAGGGAGTGACACGTAATTAAGGAATTTTAATATTAAAATCTAAAATGAATCAATTTATTAAAATAAAGGTTGTAATTTTAGATTTAAGATATAAATTAATATAACTTAACATAAAATAACCGAACAAAAACAAATTAATAAATGAAAAAATTTATAAAAAATAGTCTATCCAATCCTAAAGTTCAATTGGCATTATGTGTGCTATTATCAGTTATTCTTGCGATTGGATTTTTTTCAAGCCCCGGAGCTAATGTTTATGGAGAAGTTGGACTTGGGAAGGGTTTTTTAATTGCATCATTAAACCCAATGGCCGCCGCTTTTACACTCATACCATTCGTTATGTCTGTTATTGGTATTGGCATTTCTGCCTACAAATGGAACAAACAAAATACAGATAAAAATAGGCAAAAAGCAAATGCGAGAGTTATATCTATAGAAAGGGAAAAAAAATCGGTTAAAGAAAATTATGAAACAGAATATAATAAACTAGTAGGTTTAACCAAATCAGGTACTTCACATACTTTATCAGATCCAGCTAATCAGAATGATCTTGCAGAAATTAAAAAATTTATAAATGATAAAAAAACAACAATTGAAGCCAATTCAACTATTGATAAACCCGCATCCACAACCCCCGCATCCACAACCCCCGCATCCCCAACCAAATATACTTATGAAGAGCTTTTGGATTTATATGTTGGTGCAAAAGAAAAAGCTGTTGAACTTAAGAAATTTAAAGCAGAAATTAATGCTTGGGAGGAATTGGAAAAAACTGATCTTAAAACTCCTATACGTAAAATAGAGAAAAGTGTTAAGAGCAAAATACAGGATGAAGGAATCGCAATAAGAGTTATCACCAAACTTGCTAGTGCCGATAAATCAAAATCACAACAGTAATAATCCTCGATAAATTTTATTAAAATTTATCGAAATCTTTTAAACACCACCAAGCTAATTCGCGTGAAATTAATTTGCAATTTTTTTTGCAAAATAAACTTCAGCAGGAGTTTTGTATTTCAAAGATTGATGCGGTCTTTGATGATTAT
>CAMDJZ010000014.1 GCA_945901265.1 Rickettsia typhi | reverse complement strand
GACTTAACTACCGTTAAGCCCTTCTAAATCTGCTCCCCCTCAAGGGGGGAGCTAGAGCCCGAGGTTTTTTTAGGAATTTTTTTTGTTTAAAAGTAAAATCAAGAAATCGCCAATTTTGAAAAAATTTTTCTTTCCAGTTTTTTAGGTGTTGCTACATCCACTGAATCTCTAGTCTTTCGACCCCCCACGATTTAGAAGGACTTAACTACCGTTAAGCCCTTCTAAATCTGCTCCCCCTCAAGGGGGGAGCTAGAGCCTGAAGGTTTTTCGAGCTTGTGCAAATTTGTAGGGGAGTAAGCCTCAAGGGGGAGTGATGAAGTCCGTAGGTTTGATGAGTGTTTTTACTAAATGTAGGGGGGTAAGCCTCAAGCGGGGAGTTATTGCTCCCCAAAGATTTACAAGGTTTTTTAATAATTAGTGGTGTAAACTGGGCTATGTGATCGAGAGAATTTAATTTATTGAGATGAAGTTATAAACAAAACTCTTTGAAAAATTAAACCACCATAACCCTTTCTTAACTCTTATTATTGTTAAATGCCAAGACTTTTCTTTTTATCATTATGCGCTTTATCTTTACTTATTTTACTACCCTTTTTATCGTCAAACTCCCCTTTTTTATCTGTAATTAATTTTGCAACTTTATCTTTTTCAGACTGATCTTTAACTACGTTACCTTTAATGATATTCGTTAATTCAGTTTTCTTTTTACCGGCTTTTTCCTTTTCTTCAGTACTTCCGACTCTATCATCACATTTATCAAAAATATCATTAAGAGTTTTTAAAACTAATTTTTGTTCCTTAAATCCTTTTTTGTCATAACCTTCCACAATACTTTTTAAATCTAAGACTTCTTGATCATTACCCTTTAGTCCATTCTCAGCTAAAAGTTTTGGAATGAGTTTATCGGCTTTCAGTATAACACCTCCAATATCTTTAGTATAACCATCGCCCATAACTTCTTCTATGTTTTTATAAAGTTTTGTCTCTAATCTATTAATATCAGTTTTTAACTCTTCTTGCATACGTTCCTCAACCATAACCATATTTCTAATAACTCCAGCCAGTTTTTGTTCCACTCCTCCTTGTTCATTATTTTCTGAGACTTCATCAACATCATTATCTTTGCCCAAATTACCTTTTATTTTACTTATCATTTCATCCCTAACTACTTTCTTAGCTTTTTTAATTGGATCGGGGTTAAGATGTTTCATTCCTCCTTTAACAGCAGTGGCTAAGCCATACGCACCAACTCCTGCAGTAGCAATTGCAACTGCAGCAAGACCCAAGCCAGCAGGCGTTGCCATGCATGCGATAACTAAAAGTCCAAATATAACTGCACAAAGAATCATTTTATTGGTTTTGTTAATCATCGGTTTTTGTGCCTTCTCTTTCTTTTTTGCGTTCTCTTCTTTTTGTTGCATCTTCTCTAATTCTTGTTCTTTTTTCTTAAGACTATCTAACAGTACATCATCAGTAATGTTTGTGCTTGGGCTTCTTCTTTCACTTTCTTTGCCTGATTTAGTCATTTTAATTTAATTTTAATTAATGATCTTTTGATCTGTAAATTTTAGTTAATATATTAATTAATATTTTTTTTATATAATATATTAAAATAATTGAGAGTAGTTTACTTATATTTTATTAATTTGTCAAGTGATAAAATCAAATTGTGCATCCTTGGAACGACTTTGACGCTTGCGGTCATTATTATCGAGAAATTTTTTACGCAATCTCAGTGCTTTAGGAGTTACTTCAACTAGCTCGTCATCACCAACATAAGTAATCATGTCCTCAAGGGTGAGTTCACGCGGAGGAGTAAGACGAATCGCCTCGTCAGTTCCTGAAGCGCGAATATTGGTAAGCTGTTTTCCTTTAAGAACATTAACTTCAAGGTCGCCTTGTTTTGAATTTTCACCAATAATCATTCCCGTGTAAACTTTTTGTTGAGGCTTGACAAACATAATACCGCGATCCTGCAAATTCCAAAGAGCATAGGCAACCGCCTCGCCAGCTTCAGTGGCAATCAATGCGCCGTTTCTTTTATTGCTCATCTCGCCCTTATATGGCGCGTAAGAATTAAAAATTCGATTGAGAACTCCCGTACCTTTTGTGGCGGTAAGAAATTCGCTTTGGTAACCAATTAAACCACGCGATGGCACCAGAAAAATGATTCGCGTTTTACCACCCGTAGAAGGTTTCATTTCTTGCATTTCGCCTTTTCTTGATGAAAGTTTTTCAACAACAGTTCCACTGTAATTATCATCAACATCAACCACAACTTCTTCGATTGGCTCTAAAATGTTACCCTTTTCATCTTTTTTAAATAATACTCTTGGCCTTGAAACTGAAAGTTCAAAACCTTCGCGACGCATATTTTCAATTAAAACTCCGAGTTGCAATTCGCCTCGCCCACCTACTTCAAAAGCATCTTTAGCTTCTGATTCTTTAACGCTGATGGCAACGTTAGTTTCCGCTTCCGCAAAAAGACGATCGCGAATCATTCGTGAAGTAACTTTACTGCCTTCAGTTCCAGCAAGTGGCGAATCGTTTACACTAATGGTAATCGCCATAGTTGGTGGATCAATTGGCGTTGATTTGATTGGTTGCGCAACGCTAACATCGCAAAGTGTATCGGAAACTGAAGCTTTTTCTAAACCTGCAATCGAAACAATATCGCCAGCAATTGCTTCTTCAACTGCAACTTTTTCAACACCGCGAAACACTAAGAGTTTGGTAAGACGACCCTGTTCAACAACTTCGCCATTGAGATTTATAGCTTTGAAATTCATCATGCTTTTAGCCTTACCAGAGTAGATTCTTCCCGTTAACATTCTTCCGAAATATGGACTTTTATCAAGCAAAGTTGCCAACATTGTGAACGGCGCATCAACATCAAATTTTGGTGGCTCAACATGACTTAAAATCAAATCAAATAAAGGTGATAAATCTTTACGTTCATCTTTATCCATATCGCGAACGCACCATCCATCACGCCCCACCGCATATAAAACTGGGAAATCAAGTTGCTGTTCATTAGCATTAAGTGCCACAAAAAGATCAAAAATTTCATTTAATACTTCGTCAGGACGAGCATCAGAGCGATCAATTTTATTGATGATAACGATCGGCTTAAGCCCTAGAGCCAAAGCTTTGGAAAGCACAAATTTTGTTTGAGGCATAACACCTTCCGCTGAATCAACTAAAAGCAAAGCGCTATCAGCCATTGATAATACACGTTCAACTTCACCACCAAAATCAGCGTGACCCGGAGTATCGATAACGTTGACTTTTTCGTCCTTCCACATTAGCGACGTACATTTAGCAAGAATTGTAATGCCTCGCTCTTTTTCTAAAGCGTTTGAGTCCATCACGCGAGCTTCAATTTGTTGATTGGAACGAAATGTTCCGCTTTGGTGAAGCATTGCATCAATTAAAGTTGTTTTGCCGTGGTCAACGTGCGCGATAATCGCAACATTACGAAAATAGGTCATGATTTTATTTTTTAAATTTATCTAGGAATTCGGGCATTTTAAGTCATAAAAAACAAGCTGTCAATAGTTATAAATTTACTTCAAAAAAATAACTTACTTCAATAAATAAAACTTAAAGTAAAATATTCTAACAAATATTATTGTTTTTATTATGTTTGCTTAAAATTTATTAAATTTTCTTATTAACTAATAATTAAAAACATTTTTAAATTATTATTTACGAAGCCTTTTAAATCCAGCTTCGAGATCATCTTGCAAATCAGCAACATCTTCTAAACCGATATTGATGCGGATACAAGTTTTATCACTAAAAGGATATTTAGTAGCAGTTCTAATTGAACTTGCGTCAAATGGTAAAATCAATGATTCATAACCACCCCAAGAATAACCCATCCCAAAATAATGGAGCTTATCAAGCATTCGCGCCAAGGCTTCATTGGAATATTTTTTATCGAGAATAATTGAAAATAATCCCGCCGCACCTGTAAAATCTCGCTTCCACAATTGATGATTACTATCGCTTGGAAGCGCTGGATATAAAACTTTTTCAACTTCTGGCCTACTCTCAAGCCATTTTGCCATTTCTAATGCTGATTTAAAACATTGATCCATCCGCAATTTTACTGTTCGCAATCCTCGCTGAACCATGTAGCAAGAATAAGGAGATGCGGTAACGGCCATGTAACGAAATGCTTCATACATCAAGCGAAAATGTTTTTCTTGAATGGTTATCGATCCCATCATAATATCGGAATGGCCGTTAATATATTTAGTTAAAGCCATAACCGAAATATCGACGC
This sequence comes from Rickettsia typhi, assembly GCA_945901265.1. Taxonomy (GTDB): domain Bacteria; phylum Pseudomonadota; class Alphaproteobacteria; order Rickettsiales; family UBA1997; genus CAILUF01. Next base: position 28,590 of record CAMDJZ010000014.1, on the reverse strand, counting down.
CATATTCAAATGGTTTAAAATAAATGCCGCTCGCCCAAGAATTATCAAGAATTGTCACGATGTTATTTTTTTTGGCAATTTTACAAATTGCTGGTACGTCTTGAATTTCAAAAGTTTGCGAACCTGGACTTTCCAAGAAAATTACTTTGGTATTTTTCTTAATTAACTTAGCAATATCATCGCCAATTAAAGGATCGAAATAGGTAGTTTCAATGCCTAATTTTTTTAAAAATTTATCAGCAAATCCTCTTGTTGGCGAATAAGCATTATCAACCAATAGCATGTGATCGCCTTGTTTTAAAAATGCAACTAGAGCGGTGTTAATTGCAGCAGCACCTGATGAAGTAACGAAGGTATTATATCCACCTTCAATTTCGGCAATAGCTCTTTCTAAAGCGAAATTAGTTTGCGTGCCGTAACGTCCATATTTTAATTCGTAAGGCTGAACTAAATCGTTGTTAGAGTAACCTCTTTCTGCGTAAAGCAAATCTTTTAAAGTTGGAAAAACTATTGTTGAAGTTTGATAAATTGGTGGATTAACCATCCAGCCTTGTTCCTTAGGATTACGTCCGGCGTGAATGATTCTTGTTGATTCGTGAATTTTTTTTTCCATAAATTACCTTAATTGATTATCAGAAGAAAGCAGTGGACCAAGTTTTTTCCCTGCCAATAAATGAAGATGAAAATGCTTAACTGTTTGATGAGCGTCATTACCGTTATTAGTAATTAAACGAAAGCCTTGCGAAACAACCCCAATCTCATTAGCAATCTCAGCAACTTTTTTAAAAAAATAAATTACTTCTTCGCTTTTGGCGTTAGTTACAAAGTCATAATAATTTTCATATTCGCCTTTGGGAATAATTAAAACATGAGTTGGCGAAGCTTTTGAAACATCGTTAAATGCCAAAATTTTATTATCTTCATAAACCTTACTCGCCTTGATTTCGCCGCGCAAAATCTTTGCAAAAATATTTTGATTATCGTAAGCCATATTTTAATATCTTATATTTCAATATCATTGGTTATTTTTGTTAAAAACTTTAATCGTTAAATATTCGCAGTGTTTTTTAATAAAACAACATCAAAAATTATAATTGAATTATAATGTTTTTTTTCAAAATATTATAATTATTTTTAATAGTTAATTAATTTTATCAATCCCGTGCATAATCAAAATAAGGCTTTTTCATTAATCGAATTATCAATTGTTATTTTAATTATAGGCATCTTAGTTGTTGGAGTTACTCAATCTTCGCGATTAGTTAGCCAAATGAAATTAGCGACCGCTCGACAATTAACAACAAGTTCCCCAGTTGCATCAATAAAAAATTTAAGTCTTTGGCTTGAACCAACTCTTGAAAAAAGTTTCGATGTCAGTGAAGCAAGCGATGATTCTTTCGTAACTAATTGGTTCGATATTAATCCTCAAACTTCAAACAAAATTGTAGCAACTCAGTCAAATCAATCATTTAAACCAAAATATTATACCAATGAAATTAATGGCCTTCCCGCCTTAAGATTTGATGGCAATAGCGATTGGATGACATTAGGTGTTATTCTTGGACTTGAATCAAATAGCAAGATTACAGTTTTTGTGGTTAATAAATTCGCAACTAATACCAAAAATTTTATTCTCGCTAAACAAGATAATCAGGTTGATGGTAAAGGCTGGAGTTTGGTATTTTGGAATGGAAATTTTGAATTAGGTATTTTAGGCAATCAATCAACTAATGCGATTAAGAGCTCCTATATTTTGAACAATAAGAGTACCTACCTAGTTGCAGCTTCATATAATGGCAATTTATCAAGTGCGGGAATGAATATCTGGATTAATGGTGAGAAAATTAATCCAACACGTACCTCAACATTAAACCTAACTCCATCGCCTAATGGTTCTGAAGATTTCAGAATAGGAGCGCGCGAAGATAATAGCTTAGGATGGTTTCATGGTTCAATTGGCGAAATTATTATTTTCAACGACTCTCTCACTGATAGTGATATTATCGAGGTAAATAATTATCTAAAGAAAAAATGGACAATAAAATAATTTTTATTTTACATTTTATTGTCGTCACTTGCTAACCTGACTTTAACCATCCCATCCGGACCAACAACTTTGCCATCGCGACTTGCGCCTTTTTTAATTTTATCAACAAACTCCATGCCTGAAATCACCCTGCCCCAAATGGTATATTGTCCGTCAAGAAATCTAGAATCGTGGGTAACAATAAAAAATTGACTATTGGCGCTATTTGGATCAGAAGCGCGAGCCATAGAAACTGCTCCACGAATGTGTGGCTCATCAGAAAATTCAGCTTTAATATCTGGCAATTTACTGCCACCCATTCCTGTGCCTGTTGGATCGCCAGTTTGAGCCATAAATCCATCGATTACGCGATGAAAAACAATACCATCATAAAATTTCTGACGCGCTAATGCTTTGATTCTTTCAACATGTTTTGGGGCAATATTAGGCATCATCTCAATAATAACTCTTCCATAAGTTAAATCGATATATAAAAGATTTTCTAAATTTGCATTGGGTTTTGCAGAATTCGAAGAATTGTTATTTTGATTATTTTTTGCAACACCTTGCATAGAAGATTGCGCCATAGTTTTATTCATAAAAAATATCATTAAAAAAGTTATTGTAAAAAAAGAAAATTTTTTCATAGCATTAAAAATTTAGAAGTTTTAATTTTAGTATACATTAAAAAAAATCAAATAAAAAATTTTGTAAAATAATTTTTAAAGATTAATTTAATATAAGTTTTAATTTAACATGAGGTTATATGTCAATAAATAAAGTAATTTTAGTTGGAAATGTGGGGCAAGACCCAGAGATCCGAACTACGCAAGATGGGCGAGAAATTGCCAATTTCTCAATTGCCACTTCTGAAAGCTGGAAAGATAAAAATACTGGCGAAAAAAAAGATAAAACTGAATGGCATCGTTGCGTAGTATTTTCTCAAGGCTTAGTAAATATCATAAAAAACTATGTAAAAAAAGGTACTAAACTTTACATTGAAGGCTCTTTGCAAAGTCGTAAATGGACCGATAATCAAGGAACTGAAAAAACAACTACAGAAATTGTTTTACAAAATTACAATTCAACATTGCAAATTCTTGATTCAAGAGAACGTGGCAGTTCTAGCGAAGGTCATTCTGGCTCGAATTCTCATCATAAAAAATCTTCTTCACGTGACGATATTTCTGTTGAAGAAAATGATGATGAAGTACCATTTTAACCAAATAATTGCCTAAATAATTGCCTAAATAATTGCCTATATAATTGCCTATAAAATTTAAATATAATTATTTGATTTTATAGTCTTTTTTAAAAATAATATTTTTTAACAGTTATAAATAATAATTATTGTTTATAACCTAAATTTGTTGATAACTAAACATTGTCAAAGTCATGACAACAATCTCTATTAATGGCAAAAGCCAAAAAGTTCCAGATGGTATAACCATAATTCAAGCTTGTGAATTAGCGGATATTGAAATTCCGCGTTTTTGTTATCATGAGCGCTTGGCTATTGCTGGAAATTGTCGAATGTGTTTAGTTGAAGTTGCTGGTGGTCCACCAAAACCAGTAGCGTCTTGCGCAATAAACGTTGTCGAAGGAATGCAAATTTTTACAGATACGCCAATGGTAAAAAAAGCTCGCGAAGGTGTCATGGAGTTTTTACTAGCTAATCATCCCCTCGATTGTCCAATTTGCGACCAAGGTGGTGAATGTGATTTACAAGATCAAGCCTATCAATATGGTAAAGGTCAAAGCCATTATCACGAAAATAGGCGCGCTGTCAAAGATAAAAATATGGGTCCATTAATCAAAACACAAATGACGCGTTGCATTCATTGCACAAGATGTATACGCTTTATTGAAGATGTGGCTGGAACTTGCGAACTTGGCGCTATAGGTCGAGGAGAAAATATGGAAATTACTACTTATCTAGAAAAAAATATTACTTCAGAATTATCGGGAAATGTTATCGATCTTTGTCCGGTTGGCGCTCTAACTTCCAAACCATATGCGTTTAAAGCACGTAGTTGGGAACTTAAAAAAACATATTCGATCGATGTTAATGATGCGCTAGGTTCTAATATTCGCATCGATTCTCGTGGTTTAGAAATTATGCGAATTTTACCGAGTCTTAACGAAGAAATTAACGAAGAATGGCTTTCAGATAAGGCGCGTTTTTGTTATGATGGATTAAAATATCAAAGACTTGATAAAAGCTATATTAGAAGAAATAATAAATTAATTAGCGCGAATTACGAAGAGGCAATTGCAGAAATTGCTAAAAAAATAAATGAGTTAAAGCCCGAAGAAATCGGCGCTTTAAGCGGTCAATTATCGAGCGTTGATGATATTTTTGCTTTAAAATCTTTTCTTGAAAAAATTGCTGTTAAAAATTTTGAATGTCGTTTAAATGATCAAAAAATAAATCATGTTGATCGCCAATCTTACCTCTTTAACACCAATATTTCTAACATTGATGAAGTTGATTTTTGTTTATTGGTCGCAGTTAATCCAAAAAAAGATGCGCCAGTTTTAAATGCTCGTTTACGTAAAAGATTTTTGTCAAAAAAAATTAAAATTGCCTCTCTAGGTTGTAACTCAGACCTAACTTATGATTATGAAAATTTAGGCAATGAAATTTCAGTTCTCGAAGCGATTTCACAAGGCAATCATCCAATTTGCGCTGCAATGAAATCTGCCAAAAAACCGATGATTATTTTAGGCGATGATGCCTTATCACACATTGATGGCGAGCTTATTGAGTATCATTGCAAAAATATTTCACAAAAAATATTTACTCATGATCAATCTCATCAAAGCTATAATTTTCTTGCCAAAAATAGTGGCTTGATTAATGGTTTAGAGCTCGGATTCACAAGCATTGGCGTCAATAATATTATTGATAAATGCTATAAGGGCGAAATTAAATTATTATTTTTACATGGCGTTGATGAAGCAATTGATTTTGATAAATTAGAAAATACCACAATTATTTACATTGGCAGTCATGGCGATAAGGGAGCACATCACGCCTCAATTATTTTACCAGCTTGCGCATTTACAGAAAAAGAAACGATTTATGTTAATATTGAAGGTCGAGCGCAATCAACTAAGAGAGCAGTTTTCGCTCCTAACAATGTTAATGAAGATTACAAAATTTTTGTTGATTTAGCAGAATTTTTAAATATTGATTTAGGTTTTAAAAATCATCAAGAATTACGCAAGATTCTTATCGAAAATTATCAACATTTACAAAATCTCAATAAAATTTCACCAGCTAATATTGCGAAGATTAATACTCCAAAAAATTTAATCTTTAGTAATGATAATTTATCTTGCTTAGATTATGATTATTATTTAACCAATTCAATTGCTAGAGCCTCAAGGATTCTTGCTAAATGCAGTTAAATATTAAATTATTAGGACTTGAAAATTCGCTTCTCCTATAAGGTCTTCAAGACACAAGATTAAAACCTAAATGCTTCGCAAGATTTTGTATAAATTTATAGATTTGCAAACCCTGCAACAAAGGTTTGAAAGAAAATAATTATTAATGTTGCGCCTCAAGCTCAACATTAATCTCAACTTCATTGGCTACGCCATTTGCCTTACTTGGATCTTTATTACCAATCTCAAAATCGCCTCTTTTAATTATCGCTTTACCAGTCATAACCGCATTATTTTTTGCAAATTTCTTAAAACTAAATTCAAAATCAACGGGCATAGTTTTACCTTTTAAGGTTAGAGTGCCTTGTGCTAAAAATTGTTTTTTTCCAGCTAAATTACTAAATTTATTTGCCTTAAAAATTGCTTCCGGATAAAGTTTAGTTGCTAGCCATGGTGCGGTTTTAACCAATTCAAGAGCTTGAGCGTAAGGAATGTCAAGGGAAGTCATATCAATTTTTATTTCAACTTGGGCTTTTTTTAAATCATTAGGATCGAAATTTATTTGGCCTGAAAATTTATTTAAACTACCTCTAATTTTAGATTTATCCTGATTAACAACAAAATCAATTTTGCTATTTTTTTCAACAATTCCCCATTGAGATTCTAATTTATCTTGAGAAGTTTTTTCTGGCAATTCAGCAATTTGATTATTTTGATTTTGCAATGTCGCTTCCGCTTCTATATCAATAAACACATTATTACCAACGCCTGGCAATGCATAATCAATACCAAAATCTGAGCGCTTAATTTTTGCATTAGCGCTTATCCCCATCGTTTTCTTTTGCGAAAAAGGATTTATGCCAATCTTGTTAAGATTTGCATCTAGAACAATATTTTTTTTCACACCGTGCAAGGTTAATTCACCAAAAATTTTTGCTTGGTTGCGCTTGGTTAATTGCACTTTATTGCTAATAAATTTAGCAGTTGGATATTTAATTACGTCAAAGAAATCAATACCCAACAGGTGATCATCGAACTTCTTTAAACCAGTATTTAATGATGATATTTTAATTAAAACCTCTAAAGAACTTTTTTCTGGTTTTTTTTCATCAAAATTAATTTTTCCAGAAATATCGCTAAATTTTCCAGAAGGATGTGAAAAGCCAAAATGATCAGCGTGCCAAATTATTTGCGTGTGATTACTGTCAAATTCATAAATTTCATTAGCAAATACAAATTTTGGAGAAAGTAATAAAGCATTGATAATAAAGATTATAAAAACAGCTTTGTTGAGAAATTGATTCATATTAATTAGATTTTCGATATTACAATTGCAATAGTTAAAATTATTAATTATAAGCAATTTATATTATTAATAATAATGATTAATAATTTATAATAATATTTCGCTTTGAGTTTTTATAATTTTTTTATTTGCTGAGTCAAGAATTAATGATTCAACAAAAATTGATTTTGAAGAATTTTTTCTAACCCCTTTAAGCAAGTAACCATCGGTAACACCGGCACAGGCAAAAATTACATCGCCACTTGCCATTTCATGTTCACGATATTTCTTATTTAAATCGCTAATACCCATTTCTTTGGCGCGCGCAATTTGTCTTTTATCATCATTAAAAATTAATCTGCCCATCATTTGTCCGCCAATTACGCGAAGTGCAGAAGCAGAAAGAACTCCTTCGGGAGCGCCACCAGTTCCCATATAAGCATCTACACGGGTTGATTGATTCGTGCAAGCAATTACACCAGCAACATCCCCATCGCCAATCAAACGAATTTTTGCTCCCGCTTCGCGAACCTTTGCAATTAGCTCTTGATGACGAGATCTATCTAAGATCATAATTGTTAAATCGCTAATATCACATTTTTTTGCTTGCGCTAAATTTTGGAGATTTTTTTTAACTGAATTATCGAGATCAACAACGCCATCAGGAAGATTAGCGCCAACAGCAATCTTTTCCATGTAAACATCAGGAGCGTGTAAAAAACAACCGCGATTTGCAAAGGCGATAACTGCCAATGAAGATTCTTGGGCATTCGCACAAATAGTAGTTCCTTCAAGAGGATCAAGGGCGATATCAATAGCGATTCCACCCTTACCTACTTCTTCACCAATATAAAGCATCGGCGCTTCATCTCTCTCTCCTTCGCCAATCACAACCCTTCCTGAAATTGGCATTTCATTTAAGGTTTGTCTCATCGACGAAACTGCAGCTTGATCGGCGCTGTGATTATCACCTTTACCGATCCATGGATAACAAGCAATTGAGGCTTTTTCTACCACTTCAATAATTTGTCCAGTAAGTTGCGTTAACATATTTTAATTATGAATTTTTTAAGTATTTTTTATAATTTTTATGCAGAACAATTTTATAGTAAAGGCCTTATTGCAAAATTTCTATAACACAAGAAATTGCCACGAATATTTTTTTGATTAAGTTTGGTAGCGGGAGATTTTAAAATTCAGCGCGAGTAATTTAAAACTTGTTGAATTTTTTAGTTTGTAACAATTTTAAATTCTTAACTTGAAAGTTTTTGCTCTTTAAATTCAACATGTTTACGAACGATTGGATCATATTTGCTAAATAACATTTTTTCTTGTTTCTGCTTAGGATTACGACGCGCAAGATAGAAAAAACCTGTGCCAGCAGTGCTGACCATTTTAAATAAAATTGAACTTCTTTTTGATTTTGATGCTTTTGGTTTTCCAGCCATAAACGCTCCTATGAAAATTTTTAAATAATTTAAACTTAAATAATCTTATACCAAATTAACTTGAAAATTTAACAATAATATTAGATTTTATAAATTATTATTTGTCTTAAATGTTTTTAAATGGTTGTTATATTTAACAGTTTTGATGCTAATTATAACAGCTCTATTTCTTGCTAGTCAAGTATAAATTTTTGATGAATTTTAAGTTTTATTTTAGTTGCTTAAAATTAGTATAATCTTTTTTTACCTTTAAATCCAGCAGCAATTCCTGTCCGCGAAACAGTTGCTAAACTATGATCCTCTAGCATCTTCAAGGCTTGATCAATTTCATTTGAAGTACCAATAATTTCAAAAACTGTCGAATCAGCTTCGGTGTCAACAACGCTAAATCTAAATCCCTGCAGAGATTGCGTAGCTTTATCAACCACTTTTTTATCGCCAATAATTTGCGCTAATGCCAATTCTCTTTCTATATATCCTTCGCTGCGAGTTAGCTCTGCACTTGTATGAACTGGGATAATTCGTTGCAGTAATTTACAAATTAAATCGACAGTTTTATCAGTGCCATAAGTGGTGATGGTAATACGGGAAATTTTTTTATCGCTAGAAATTGGTGCAACACAAAGCGTTTCAATATTATAGCCCCGCGCTGAAAATAACTCAACTACTCGCGCCAAAGCTCCAAACTCATTATCAATCAATACCGCAATTACATGTTTTTTAATTATCTCGCTCATTTTTAAAAAATTTAGATTTTTAATTTATTGATTATTGCCTTGAAAATCAGTGATCGCCAAGAATCCAATCAAGATTTACACAGCGTTAATATCTTTGGTGACATAACTTTTAGCCTGACTGCCAAGTAAAATTTCATTATGAGCCGAGCCTGCAGGAATCATTGGAAATACATTTTCTGCTTTATCAACAATGCAATTAAATAGAACAGGACCTTGATGATTAACCATGCGTAAAATTTGGAAATCAAGATTTTCTGGTTTATCACATTCTAAACCGAGAATTCCAAAGCTTTCTGCGAGCTTAACAAAATCAGGTAGTGATTCCATATAGGATTGACTTTCGCGCTTTTCGTAAACTAATTCTTGCCATTGGCGCACCATGCCCATGTAACGATTATTGATAATAAAGATTTTTACAGGCAATTTATATTGTTTTATAGTTGACAATTCTTGCATATTCATCATGAAACTTGCATCGCCACTAACACAAATAACTAAATTTTGGGGATTAGCAATTTGCGCACCAATTGCCGCTGGCACTCCATAACCCATAGTGCCAAGACCTCCCGATGTTAACCATTTTTTTGGCTGTTCAAAATTCATATATTGCGCCGCCCACATTTGGTGCTGACCAACATCGGTTGAAACGAATGGCTCAAATTCTTTGGTTAAAGCATTTAAACGCTCAAGAGCATATTCGGGTTTTATTGTTTCAATACTAGCTTCGTAAGATAAGGATTTTATGCTTTGCCATTTATTTATTTTTTCCCACCATTTTTGAGTTTTTTGGCGATGATTTTTTAATTGTAATTTTTGCCATTGAGCAAGCATCACCTCTAAAATTATCTGGGCATCACCAACAATTCCAACGTCAACCTTGATAATTTTATTTATTGAACATTGATCTATATCAATATGAATTTTTTTGGAGTTTTGGGAAAAACCAGAAACTCTTCCCGTAATCCGATCGTCAAAACGCGCTCCAATATTAATCATAACATCGCATTCATGCATTGCCATATTAGCTTCGTAAGTTCCGTGCATGCCGAGCATGCCGATAAAATTTTCCTTACTAGCTGGGAATGCGCCAAGTCCCATCAAGGTTTGCGTAATTGGAAAACCAGTTTCTATAACTAATTTACGCAATAATTCACAAGCTTTTTCACCGGAATTTATAACTCCACCACCGACATAAAAGATTGGCCTCTCAGCATTTTTCATTAACTCAATTGCCTTTTGAATTTCTGAATGATCTATACTAACTTGATTCTTAATAACCTGATAAGATGGACGATTTATTTCTTGTTTACCGCGATAAATTCCTCGAGCATTTTGTACATCTTTTGGGATATCAATTAAGATTGGGCCAGGGCGATTAGTTCTCGCAATATGGAATGCTTCATGAATTATATATCCCAAATCATTAACATCTTTAACAAGATAATTATACTTGGTACAAGAGCGTGTTAGGCCAGTAATATCAGCCTCTTGAAAGCCATCCGTTCCGATAACTGTGGTTGCCACTTGCCCAGAAATACACACCAGCGGCACTGAGTCTAGGTAAGCATCCGTAAGGCCAGTAATAGCATTGGTAGCGCCCGGACCAGAAGTAACTGAGATCACTCCAACTTTACCCGTTGAACGTGCATAGCCTTCCGCAGCATGAACTGCAGCCTGTTCATGACGAGTTAAGATATGATGTAATTTATTTTGTAAAAATAACGCATCATAAAATGGTAAAATAGCCCCGCCTGGATAACCAAAAATTATATCCACACCTTCATTGATAAAGGCTTTAATAATAATTTCAGCACCTAATAAATTTTCTAAAGGAACTTGGTCACTTCCTTGATTTTTTATTTGCTGTGTATATGTTTTCAAAAATTGATTCATTACTTGTTAAAAGAAATTTCAAGAAATATTTTTATCATTTTGCCATTTTAAACTTTGCAATCAAGTAGAAATTTTACAAATTTGTAATTTATTTTTTGAAACTTGCATAAATTATTTTTCATTTTAAATTCAAATTGTAAATTTTTATTATTAACTATCCGATTTCTTGGTTAGATTTGTAAATTATAAATTTTATTAAAAATCATTATTTCCAAGTTTCATTAAGCCCAATTATAACGGAATTATTTATGACAAAAATCAATATTGAAAAAATTCTTAAATCACTGCCTCATCGCTATCCGCTTCTTTTAGTTGATAAAGTAATCGAACTTGAAGTTAACAAAAAAATTGTTGCCATAAAAAATGTTACTTTTAATGAGCCACATTTTCTTGGGCATTTTCCCAATCATCCAATCATGCCTGGAGTTTTGATTATTGAAGCTCTCGCTCAAGCTGGAGCATTGATGGTGACTTGCAGTCCTGATTTTAATGCTGAAGATAAGTTAGTATATTTCATGTCAATTGATGGCGCAAAGTTTCGTAAGCCAGTAATTCCAGGTGACGTTTTAGAATTACATGTTGAAGTTGTACAAAATCGGGGAAATGTTTGGAAGCTTTCAGCATTAGCAAAAGTTGAAGGGATTAAAGTTTCTGAAGCACAACTTTCGGCAATGATTATCGATAAAGAAAAAAAATAATTTATGCAAAATAATAAAAAATTTTCCAATTGCCATATTCACTCAACCGCGGTTATTGCTGATGGCGCTGAAATTGAAGATGGCGTAAATATCGGCCCTTATTGCGTTATTGGCTCCAATGTAAAGATTAAAAGTAACACTATTCTCAAATCACATATTGTCGTTGATGGCGATACGATAATCGGTCATAATAATATAATTTTTCCTTTTGCCTCAATTGGCCTTGATCCGCAAGATTTAAAATTCAAAGGTGAAAAATCACAACTAATCATTGGCGATAATAATCGCATTCGTGAACATGTTACTATTCACCTTGGCACTTTTGATGGTGGCAATATTACGCGCATTGGCAATAATTGCTTATTGATGGTTGGAGTTCATATTGCTCATGATTGTCAAATCGGTAATTCAGTAATTTTTGCTAATAATGCAACTCTAGCTGGTCATGTTGTAGTTGGCAATGACGTGGTAATTGGCGGACTGTCAGCAGTTCATCAATTTGTAAGAATTGGCAATTATGCCATGATTGGAGGAATGTCAGGCGTAGAAAGTGATGTTATTCCCTACGGATTGGTGATGGGAGAAAGGGCAAATCTCGCAGGATTAAATTTAGTTGGGATGAAAAGACATAACATTGAGCGCGAAGAAATTCACGCTTTGCGCAACTTTTTCAAAAAAGTTTTTACAGAAAGTCAAGAAAATTTCAGCAAACGAATTGAAAAATATGGTAAAGAGGATTCGCATAAAACTATTCATGAGATTGTTGATTTTGTGCAATCACAAACTACTCGCTCTTATTGTCAGCCTAAAAATATTATTGAATAATCAATATGCGCGAAATATGTTTAGATATTGAAACTACAGGCTTAGACCCCAAGGATGGTCACAAAATTGTTGAAATTGCTTGCGTAGAACTAATAAACAAAACCAAAACCAATAATTTTTTTCATACTTTCGTAAACCCTAGACGCGACGTGCCTTTCGAGGCTTTTCGAATTCACGGATTATCAACAGAATTTTTACAAGATAAACCTTTTTTTGATCATGTTATTGATAAATTTCTTGAATTTATTGGCGATGATTTATTGGTTATTCACAATGCCAGTTTCGATACTAAATTTCTAAATCACGAATTAAGAAATCTTAATCGGCCAATTTTACAAATGTCACGCGTTTGCGATACGCTAACAATTGCTCGTAATAAATTTCCAGGTGCGCAAAATTCGCTTGATGCTCTGTGTAAAAGATTTTCAATTGATTTATCTAAGCGTCAAAAACACGGTGCGCTTGTTGATACCGAACTTTTATGCTCTGTTTATATTGAATTAATGGGTGGAGCACAAACAGGATTTAGTTTTAACGATAATTCAAATGTAAATGTTGATAATTCGCAAAAGTTAACAAATAGTTTAGAATCAAATAATAATAAACCAAAATTAGCTAATAATAAAAAAAGTACAAATTTTCCCTTAAGATCATTTCCTGCAAGTTTGAAGGAAATTGAAGATCATCAAAAATTTATCACTGAAAATTTTAAAAATAATTTTTGGAATTATTAAATTTAGACCGATTAATCATTCAAACTCTTGCCACATAAGACCCAATTTTATGACTCAACAAATTTTCTTGGATTATAAGACTCCAAGAAATAGCAACAACATCCAGGATTATTTCAGATTTTTACCTATATAACTCTTCTATCCACGCCCGCGATATGTGCTTTCAATGGCGTGATTTCTTGCACTAGGCTTTCTTAATATAGAACGCAATGCGGGGGGTGACAAAGCGTCAGCTTTAATTTGATTTGAATCTTCTTGAGTATTTTCTGAACTCATGCCAATTTTTTGCTCATCCAAAGGAGTCACCCCATCATAGAGTTTTTTTTGTTTATCTTTAATAGGTAATTCTTTAGAAATTCCGGTTCCAGCTATTGCAAATGAGCTTAGCATGGAAACAAATCCAAGAATTGCAACGCCTAATAACGTTTCAACCATACCAAAACCAGCAATCGGCAATATTGGTACTGCAACTACCCCAAAAGAAAATAATCCAATCAACGTAAAACAAGCAAGGGTAATAGTTATTGCCGCTAATGAGATTTTCTGGTTGCGATTATTTTTAAAATCAATTGCATTATTTATAAGCTGGTTTTTAGATTCTTTCTTATCATCTTTATCATGATTAGAATCATCTTCATCATCTAACCTTGTCTCTTGGCCCCTTTTACTGACGTCATTTGGAGGTGCCGATCCATCAAAAACAATTTCGCCACTATCTTTAAATCTAACATTTCTTCCTTGATTTTCAGCTCTTAAAAATAAAGGCTTAGATCTCATTTTTGTAAAATAAGGCATTTAAAAAATTAATTTAATTAAATCATCATATTATGAGTAAAGATTTTTAAAAATAAAGAGCTCATTAATCGCTGATTAATTTTTGTAAATTCAACCTAAATTTGCGATGTTATAATGCCAATTAATAAAAAATTTATCCAAGTAACCTTATAAAAAACTTTATAATTAACTAAGATGTAATTTGTTTATTTACTTTTATTTTTTGTTATCAATAATTATTTAATATTATAAATTGTTATTTTTAGTTAACAAAATTTAGCCACCTAAACAAGCAACACCAATGCTTAAAAATATCATTAAAAAAATCAAAATAAAATTTTTAAATTTTTACCCTAAAGAATCACCTGATACTTGCGAAAATAATTTTAAAAAAAACGCATCAGAATCTACAATAAAAAGCTCTAACTCAATTTTATGGTTAGCATTTTTTTTTAGCTGTGGTTGTATTTTTTACAGCAAATTTAACACTAATTTTCATGATGCAATTTATATTTTTATTGGCTTTGCGATCATTTCGTGCATTTTATTTTTTTATAATATTTTTAAAAATAAATCGCTGATTTATCTTTTTATTTTAAGTTTTCTACTGGGCAGTTTTTATAATTTATTTTATGATGAAATTTTTTTAAATTATACCAAAATTAACGAAAAAATTTATGTTAGGAGTGAAGGGAAAATAGTTGAAATTAAAAAATTTTATAATCCGATTAATCATCAATATGGCGCAAATTTATTAATCGCCAATCCAATAATTAGTAAGATTGATTCAACAGATAAAATTTCCAATAAATCTTCAAAAAAAATAAAAAAGAAAATTACTAACAAAAAAAAGAAAGGCAAAAAAATACAAGATGGCGTTAAGAAAAAAACTAAAAAAATTCGTAAAAAAATAAAAAAAACTATCGATAAATTTGATAAAATTAGCCCTACAAAATTTAAAAATTTAATTAATCTTAAAAATTATCAAGAAGTTGATCGCGTTTTTTTAGATTATCAAAAATATTATAGTGATTATGATTGGTTAAAAATTAACAATCGCCAAGAGTTATCTCGGCCTCCCCCCTTCATTTCCGTAAACATTATTAAGTATGAAAACAATCTCAGGATTAATGATATAGTGAAATTTTATGCTTTTTTGCAAAGGGTAAAATCAAAAGATTTCGTTGATGATTTTGATCTAAATCTCGATGCAAAATTAAAAAAAATTTCAGGTTATGGTTATGTTATTGGCGATGTTGAAATTGTAAGACGAACAAAGCCAGAAAATCATCATGATTTCTTACGTGATCTTCGTCAAAAAATTAGTGAAAAAATATTAAAAATTTTGCCAAATGATGAGGGGGGCATAGCCTTAGCGCTTCTAATTGGCGATCAATCACAAATTTCTAGCGAATTATTAAAAAAAATTCGCAATTGTGGATTAGCCCATTTGCTATCGATTTCAGGTTTTCATTTATCGTTAGCAAGCGTTAGTTTCTTTATTTTATTTCGTTATTTATTTTGCAATATTCCTTTGATTTCCTTGCGTTATGATCTAAAAAAAATTTCAGCAATTTTTGCGCTTCTTGCCAGTTATATTTATTTAAAAATCGCTGGGTCTCCAATTCCAGCTCAACGAGCATTTCTAATGGTTTGCCTGCTGTTACTTAGCTACTTTGTTCAAGAGAGATTTAATAGTAAAAGGGCTCTTATGTTATGTTTATTTATTTTAACATTGAGCAATCCTTACTTACTTTTTAACCTAAGCTTTCAATTGTCATTTATGGCGATTTTGACAATGATTTTTTATTATCAAGATTATCACGACCGGCATACCGCAGAAGAATTGGTAATAAAAAAACTTAATGAAAATAAATTTTTTTTAAATCGTTTGCGAAGTTTTTTTTGTAAAATTTTTAATTATTTTCGTGAAATTATTATCATTTCCGTTCTTATTCAAATTGTTACCCTGCCCTATTTAATGTACGCTTTTCACAATTTTAGTTTAATTGCGCCATTAACCAATATTTTTGCAATTCCTTTAACAAGTTTTGTAATTATGCCTCTTGGTTTTTTGGCATTATTTTTAATGATTTTTGATCTAGAAAATTTAGCATTACTTGCGATGAAATGGGCGATAATTTTACTTGAAAAAATTATTATTTTTTTTAGTAATTTTAATTTTTCAATATTATCAACGGGTCATTTACCTCTGATTTCCTTAGCTATAAGCACTTTTGCAATTTTTTTATTTTTTTTACAAAGTCAAAAATCAATTAAAATTTTAGCTGTAATTATTTTTGTAAGTAGTTTTTTTATTGATAATTTTATAGATAAGCCATCTTTAATATTTGCTGATAACCAAAAATTCTATGCGTTATATCACCCCAACCAAGGACTTAGATTTTCCAAGGAAATGCCCATTTCAAAACGTCAAAAAAATTGGTTGATTAACTTTAATGAAAAACAATTTAAAACCATTGTAAGTTGTGATAATAAGTTAAAAGTAAACAATTATTGCAGAATATGCGTAAAAAATAAAGAAGCTAATTATTGTCAAATTTTCTATCAAGATCAAAAAATTTTAACAATAGATCAGCGAAGTAAAATTAGTGAATTATGTAAAATTTATAATGATTATAAACCAAATCTTATAGTTAATTTAACCTCTAAATACAGTCTTCCGCAATGTTTTTTTGTCGATAACTCAGCAACATTAATAATCGATAATTTTGATTTTTTATTACAAAAAACTCAGTTGATTTTTATAAAAAATAATCAAATTACTCGTCGATTTGCAAATGGCAATTAATCGAATATTTAATCTGAAATTTTAATTTAACCATAAATAGTAAATTAGAATTTTCTTTGATTATCAAAGCTTGTATTTTTGGAAAATTTATATTTTGGCAATATGTTGATAATACATCTAAACAGCTCAAACAGCAATGAAATGGTGACCCCAACGAGATTTGAACTCGTATTTTCACCGTGAAAGGGTGACGTCCTAACCGTTAGACGATGGGGCCATTATTTTGATAATTTTTTTTAATAAATTTTTAATTTACTTAAAAATTATATCAATTTATTTCAAAATCTTATTTACTCTTTAATTAAAATTCTAAGAAAACCCTTAGGAAATATTTATAACCGATAACAAACTATTGGCAAACCTGTTATAGTTTTGGTAAGCCTCAAGTAAGACATGAGTAGATTAAAGCCTTGAATTATATACTTAACTCTATAATTTAAATAGTTACTCACTATCTTTAATTTTCTAAATTTAAGAGCTCATAACTATAAAATTCATTTTCAATAAAGCAAATATTTTTTTTCGTTAAAATATTTTTCTAGACATTTATTTTTAAAAAAATTAGAAATAGAAAATACTATATGTAGTGTAAATTTTAGCTTTCATCTACTAGATATAGTTTTAGGCAATAAAATCAAGCTTTTGAAAAAATTAATTTAAAAAACATGTCCAAAAAAAATTTAGAAAAAAACATTGCTAAAAATTCTGATAAATCAAATGAAACCATTGAAACCATTAATAATTCAGATCTAGCAAAAAAATCTCGTCAACATTTTTTAGTAAAAACCGAAAATAAAAAAGATGAACGCTTAAGTAATTTTGGCAAAGCCGTTCTTAAAGACCGCTATTTAATGCCTGATGAGACTTATCAGGATCTCTTTGCACGAGTTGCAGGATATTACGCTGATGATCAGGAACATGCTAATCGACTATATGGCTACATTGCTAATTTATGGTTTACACCTGCAACGCCGGTTCTAAGCAATGGTGGAACTGATCGCGGTTTACCAATTTCATGCTTCCTTAACGAATCTAGCGATTCACTTTCGGGAATCGTTACCCTATGGAATGAAAATGTTTTATTGGCATCACGCGGAGGTGGAATCGGAAGTTTCTGGGGGAATTTACGTTCAATTGGCGAAACAGTTAGAGGCAATGGCAAAACTTCAGGGATAATTCCATTTATCAAAGTTATGGATTCGCAAACTTTGGCAATTTCACAAGGTAGTTTACGTCGCGGATCTGCAGCGGTTTATCTGCCAGTTTATCATCCTGAAATTGAAGAGTTTATTGATTTGCGTCGTCCAACTGGTGGAGATCCAAATCGACGCTCATTAAATTTACATCATGGTGTTGTAGTAACTGATGAGTTTATGCGTGCAGTTGAAAAAGATGGTGATTTTGAATTAAGAAGTCCATATACCAACAATGTTCTTGAAAAAATTAAAGCAAGAGCTTTATGGATTAAATTACTAACTACTCGCGTTGAAACTGGTGAACCTTATATTCTTTTTATTGATGCTGTTAATCGGGCAATTCCTGAGCATCAAAAAAAATTAGGTCTCAAAGTTAAAACCTCAAACTTATGCAGCGAAATTACTTTACCAACCGGAATAGATCATCTTGGCAATGACCGAACTGCAGTGTGCTGTCTATCGTCACTTAATCTTGAATATTTTGACGAATGGAAAGATCATCCGCGAATCTTTGAAGACATCATGCGTTTCCTTGATAATGTCTTACAAGATTTTATTGATAGAGCTCCCGATGGCATGTCTAAAGCTAAATATTCGGCAATGCGCGAACGCAGTGTTGGTCTTGGTGTAATGGGCTTTCATTCTTTCTTGCAAAGCAAAAATGTTCCGATGGAATCAGCAATGAGTAAGGTTTGGAATAAAAAGATTTTTCAACATATTAAACAAGGCGTTGATGGTGCATCAAAAATTTTAGCCGATGAGCGCGGTGCATGTCTAGATGCTAAAGAAGTCGGCATTAATGAAAGATTTTCTAATAAATTAGCAATTGCCCCAACCGCTTCAATTTCAATTATCGCTGGCAATTCATCTCCGGGTATTGAACCATTTGCAGCCAATTCATTTACGCAAAAAACTCTTACTGGTTCATTTAATGTTCGCAATAAAAATCTTTTAAAATTACTTGAACAGAAAGGAAAAAATAGTGAAGATATTTGGTCTTCTATTACGATCAATGAAGGATCGATTCAGCATCTTGATTTCTTAGATGAGCATGAGAAATTGGTTTTTAAAACAGCTCAAGAAATGGATCAGCGCTGGATTATCGATCTAGCAGCTGAACGTCAAGAATATATTTGCCAAGCGCAAAGTTTGAATATTTTTCTACCTGGAAATGTTTCCAAGAAATATCTTCATGAAATTCATTTTCGTGCATGGCAAAAAGGCTTGAAAAGTCTTTATTATTGCCGTTCAACTTCCGTTCAAAGAGCCGATAAGGTTTCCAATAAAACGCAAAAAGATGATATTAATTTCCTTGATTTATCTACGCCATTGGCTGATGCGCAAAGCGCTAATGGAGTTAATGATTCTAGCGATAAATATGAAGAATGTCTAGCTTGTCAGTAAGCAAAATATCTTTTAAATTGGCGATTCACCACTCGCAAATCTAAATTTACTCTGCCAATAATTCTTCGATTTTTTTAATTAATTTTTCATCTTGTGGAGTTGTTGTTGAATTAAAAAAATCAGCTAATTTGCCATTTCGATTTATCAAATATTTGTGGAAATTCCATTTAGGTGCACTGCCAAACCCGAGAGTTTTACGCGCTTGCTTGTAGAATGGATGAGCATCATCACCGCTAACAATTTCTTTTTTAGAAACTGGAAAACTTACTCCAAAATTATATTTACAAAAATGTTGGATCTCTTCATCTTTTTCAAATTCCTGTCCACCAAAATCAGCACTTGGGATTGCGATTACAACCAATCCATCATCTTTATATTTTTCATATAATTTTTCTAATCCAGAATATTGCTTAGTGAATCCGCACTTAGAAGCAGTGTTAACTACAAGCAAAACTTTACCGCGAAATTCATTTAATTTTAAATCTTTGCCATCGAATTGTTTAAAAGAAAATTGATAAAAATCCACTTCCTTTGCTTGAGCTAATTGCTTATTGCCAGAAAAAAATAAAGAAAAAAAACTAAACATAAATACTGAAAAAATAATTGCTAGATTCATAAAATTTTAAAAAATAATTACTATTAATTTACGCTAATTTTTGATAACTTCCATTAAAATATATTAGCGGTTGTTGATCATTAACTTTTGCAAAATCAATAACTTCGCCGATGATTATGTGATGATCTCCCATCTTTATTACTTTGTGTTTTTTGCATTCAATAAAGCAAAGAGAATTTTGAAAAATAGGATTGCCAAATTTGCTAAAAATATAAGGTTCAACTGTCCATTTTTTAGAATTTTTTGGAGTAGCAAAAGCCGATGCCAATTCATGTTGCTGAATGCTCAAAATATTTAATAAGAAATAACGATTTTGTTTAAAAAATTTTAAATTAGCTGATTTATTATCTATACAAAATGAGATTAACGCTGGGTTAAGAGAAATTGAAGTAAAAGAATTTATTGTCATTCCAAAAAATTCATCAGCAAAGATTTTTTTTATTTTTTGAAGAAAATTTTCGCTAAAAATATTTTTAACTTCAGCTTTAGAAGATTTTAAATCATTGACTAAGCCAATATCTGGCAATTTATGTGAAGACTCTTTGTTATTATTTTTTTGAACATCATTTTTATGAAAAAATTTTAAAATTAATTCTTTACGCCAATTTTGGTTGAGTGCAAAATTATGCCAAAAATCTTCAATTTTTCTTACCAAATTATTTTCGTTAAAGAAATTTTCATAAAATTTTTCGTTAAAGAATTTATCACTGAAAAATTTTTGAGCGAAAAAATTATTTTTACGTGCACATGCAATTACAACCCCTGTTGCAAACATGCCAAGATGTTTGCGCAATTCTTTACTATTTATTTTTTCAATATTTTTAGTATTTTTATTGTATTCAATTAACTTTTCTTTATTTATAATATTTTTACTCATAAATTATTTTTTTTGTAAAATCTCAATGATATCACTTTCAAAGTCAAGTGTTTCAAGTCTTTGAAAATTTTGTAAAGACTGAGAAATATCAGTTAAATACATATTTCCAATCGCTGGAATTCCATCGCCACCAATGATTTTATTGCTTCTTGCCCATATTATTTTATCAATTAAATCCTCCTGCAAAAATTGCGTAATGATTTGACTACCGCCCTCGATAAGCACTGAATTAATATTCTCCTGAATAAGATTGCTCATTGCCGAAGAAAATTTAATTTTCTTACAATTATTTTTATCAATAAATTCTTCGCAAAAAATTATTTTTAATGAAAAATTTGATGATAAATTTTCTTTAAAAATTTTACGTTCATTACTCATTCCGGTAAGAATAATAATCTCAGAATTATTTTTAGAAATTTCATAATCTGATAATTGATTTACAAAATCAAGGCTTTGACTGATAATAACTTTTTTTGCCGAATATTCCTCTAAACCATCTATTCGACAATCAAGTCGAGGATTATCTTTGATTAAAGTATTTTTGCCAATTAAAATTGCATCACAATTAGCTCGCAAGAAATGCGCATATTGTCGCGATTTTTCATTGGTAATCCACTTACTACTAAAATTTGCTGTAGCAATTTTTCCATCAAGTGAAGTAGCAATTTTTAGCGTAATAAATGGTAAAGCTAAATTTTGCGTCTTAGCAAATTCTTGATGTATTTTAAAATCATCATTTAAAACCAAAACTTCAATACCGGCACTTTTTAATTTTTCAACGCTTTGCGCTCTTACATTGCGATTGAAATCTAAGCAAGCAATAACAACTCTGGCGAATTTATTTTTTATAATTTCATCGCTGCAAGATTTACTTATTTTGCCATCATAACTACAGCATGGTTCTAATGTTATGTAAATTGTCGCGCCATCTAAATCTTCGAGATTATTAATTTTATTAATAGCTAAAATTTCAGCATGAGGTCTACCTCCTGAAGCGGTAGTGGCAGTAGATAAAATATTATCATCCTTAACAATAACGCAAGCAACTCTTGGATTGGGAGCGGTTTTTTGCAGAGTTTTTTGCGCCAGATTAATTGCTAAGTTTATAAATTTTCGATCTTTTTTTTGCTGATTGATCTGTGTCATTTTTATAATTTTTTATTTTTAAATGAATTTTTGAAAATACTATGTTGAAAATTCTATTGTTGTTTTATAAGTTAATGCCCCAAAATTTTTAATGTCTCAGTTTTTTTAAATAAATTAACTTATATACTTGCATTTGAGCATTGATAATCTAGATTTTTTTTTAAAAATTACAATTTCGATTTTAAATTAAAAATTTAATTTTGAAAATAAATTTTTGTTAAAAGTTGGTAATTTATTTAAAATTTATCTTTTGAAATTTTGTCTAATTTTGCGTGAATAAATTTTTATTTTTGATTAGTATTTGTATTTTAAATTTTGCATGCTCTTCTGCTTCTAAGCCTTATCTTAAAGGGCCTAAGAATAATCAGAATTATAATCGCCAAAATCCAAACTATCAAAATTATAACACTTATTCAACGCCAAATTATAACACGAATTCACAAGTAATAAATTCTGAATCACAATACCCGCAATCAAATTCACGATTATATCGTAATCCATATAATTTTCCAGATAGCTATGAACAGCGCGGAATATATGATTACGATCAATATTATGTTGCCCCAATGCAATATAACAATATCGAACCAGAAAGAAAAAGTGTAATTCATAATAAATATTGATGAATAAATTTTATAAACAAATACATTGTTTTAAATATTCGATAGGATTGATTAAGTCATCCATGCCTAAAATTATTTTTGTAATTTTATTGACGATTCTAAATCTCTCAACTTCTTGCAAAGGCGATCCATCGCTTTATGATCGCGCAGGATTTGACCCTGGATCAGCCCCTCCGCAAGAGCCCAATATTGACGGACAAAATCGTGTTGCCCCAGATTACTATTATCGACAACAGGCGCCGAATTCATATCCGCCTCAGCAAGGAAATTATCAATATCAAACTCAACCTCAGCAATATCAACAACAAGGTGGATATCCTCCTCAAAACCAACAGCAATATGGCTCGCCATATCAAGTCTATCCATCACAAGGTGGATCACGATATTATTCCAACCCCTATGCCATTCCGCCATCATCTAATTATCCACAATATGATGCCGATCAATATTACGTTCCGCCAGCTTATTATGGAGCAGAAACTCAACCAAATTCAATGCAAAAACCGCCAAGCGGTCGAACTTACTAAAATAGATTTTTTAATTAAAAGTAATTAGAACTTATATAATTTTATTTAAAATAATTTAAACTTAAATATTAAAAAAATGACTAAAATTGTAATTTATACGAAAGATATTTGTCCATACTGCAACAAGGCTAAAGCTTTATTGCAGCGCAAAAATGCTCAATATCAAGAAATCAAAATAACTGATGAAAAAGTTAAAGAAGAGATGATTAAAAAAGCTAATGGCAGACTGACCGTTCCACAAATTTTTATTAATGATTTTCATGTTGGTGGATGCGATGATCTTTATGCTATGGAAGCAGAAGGTAAACTTGATGAGCTCCTCAAATAAAAAAATTTTATTAACCCCTTGTAAAGTTAAAGAAAAAAATTATCTTTAGTTTTAACGAAGTGAAAAACTTTGACTATTTTATAATTCTTACAAGTATCAACTAACAAATTTAATCTATGAAAGTTAGACCATTACATGATCGCGTTTTAATTGAACGCATTGAAGCCGAAAGCAAAACTGCTGGTGGCATTATTATTCCTGATACCGCAAAAGAAAAACCAGCCGAAGGGATTATCGTTTCCGCTGGCAAAGGTAACTTTAATGAAAAAGGTGAAAGAGTTGCTCTTGATGTAAAAAAAGGCGATCGCGTTCTTTTTGCAAAATGGGGTGGCACTGAAGTTAAAATTGATGGCAAAGAATTAATCATTCTTAAAGAGTCTGATATTCTTGCCGTTATTGAATAATAATAAATCTTGATAATAAACAATTTAAAACAATTATTAATTACAATTAATAAAAATAAACAACAATAAGGAGAAATTTATGTCCGCTAAAGAAATTTTATTTTCTACAGAAGCTCGTAGTAAAATCGTTGAAGGTGTTGATATCATCGCCAACGCTGTAAAAGTTACACTTGGACCAAAAGGTCGCAATGTAGTAATTGAAAAATCTTTTGGTGCGCCACGCATCACTAAAGATGGCGTTACAGTTGCCAAAGAAATCGAATTATCAGATAGATTCCAAAATCTTGGTGCACAAATGGTTAAAGAAGTTGCTTCTAAAACCAATGATAATGCAGGTGATGGAACAACCACTTCAACTGTAATTGCTCAAGCAATTGTTCGTGAAGGTGTTAAGTCAGTTGCTGCTGGAATTAATCCAATGGATCTCAAAAGAGGTATTGATTTAGCTGTTCAAGCAGTTGGAGAAGAACTTAAAAGAATGAGTAAACCAGTTAGCAAAAAAGAAGAAATTGCCCAAGTTGCTACAATATCAGCCAATGGTGATTCTGAAGTTGGCAATAAAATTGCTGACGCAGTTCAAAAAGTTGGACCAGAAAGCCCAATCACCGTTGAAGAAGCAAAAGGTTTAGAATTTGAAGTTGATGTGGTTGAAGGTATGAATTTTGATCGTGGTTATTTATCACCTTACTTCATTACTAATTCTGAAAAAATGACTGTTGAATTTGAAAATCCATACATTCTTCTTTTTGAGAAAAAAATTTCCAACTTACAACCTATGGTTCCAATGCTTGAAGCTGTAGTTCAATCAAATCGTCCACTTTTAATCATCGCTGAAGATGTTGAAGGTGAAGCTTTAGCAGCTCTTGTTGTTAACAAACTTCGTGGTGGATTGAAAATCGCTGCCGTTAAAGCTCCAGGTTTTGGCGATCGTCGTAAATCAATCATGGAAGATATTGCGGTTCTTACCAACGGTCAATTAATCTCTGAAGATTTAGGAATGAAGCTTGAATCAGTTAAATTAGCAGAACTTGGTCAAGCTGCAAAAATTATTATCACTAAAGATGATACAACTATCGTTAATGGTGCTGGGAAAAAGGGTGACATTAAAGCTCGTTGCGCTTCAATCAAATCACAAATTCAAGAGACAACTTCTGATTATGATCGCGAAAAACTTCAAGAAAGATTAGCTAAACTTTCTGGTGGCGTTGCCATTATCAAAGTCGGCGGAACAACTGAAGTTGAAGTTAAAGAGAAAAAAGATCGTGTTGACGATGCTCTTGCTGCTACTCGTGCTGCAATGCAAGAAGGTATCGTTGCTGGTGGTGGATCCGCTCTTCTTTTTGCTGGTCGTGTCCTTGAAAAACTTACGGGCGCCAATGAAGATCAAAATGTTGGAATAAAATTAATCAGACAGGTTATTAAAGCTCCAATTAAACAAATTGCCGAAAATGCTGGTTTTGATGGTGCAGTTGTTTGTAACGAAGTAATGTCAAAAGCCAACGCTTCTTTCGGATATGACGCTCAAAATAACAAATATGTCGATATGTTTAAAGCCGGTATTGTTGATCCTACAAAAGTGGTTCGCACTGCTTTACAAGATGCAGCTTCAATTGCTGGTTTATTAATAACAACTGAATGCGCAATCATTGAAAAAAAAGAAGATAGCGCTTCAGCTGGTCATTCACATGGTGGTGGAATGGGTGGTGGAATGCCAGGAATGGGATTCTAGTTGCCGATATAATATTTCCAAAATTAAATCGTGAACCTTCAGGATTTTTTATAAATCCTGAAGGTCTCCACTTTTAAACTCTAAAACATCCACATCCTTCCTAAATGATGCTAATTTTATAATTCATAAAATATCATAATAAATAAAATATTTCAAAAACAAATTAATTACTAATCGAAGATATATTTTACTTTTAATTCAATATTAAAATTTACTTATTTAAAAATAGGGCTTGTATTTTTTTTTAACCAACTTAAAATACGCCAATCCTTACCGTCAGTCATTTAAAAAAATTATAAAAATGTTAAAAATTCGTCTTTCTCGTGGTGGCAGAAAAAAAGTTCCGTTCTTTCGTATTCTAGCAACCAACAGCACTTCTCCGCGCGATTCAAAATTTCTTGAAAAGCTTGGTACTTTCAATCCGCTTCTTGGAGATAGCGATGAAAAAAGAGTCGTTATCAATAAAGAGCGCGTTGAATATTGGCTTTCCGTTGGCGCACAGCCAAGTGAAAAAGTTGCTAAATTCCTAATTAACCTTGGCGTAAAAGGTGCCGAAAAATATAAAGCAACTTTTAAACCAAAAGCTAAAGGTTCTAATCTCAAGAAAAAAGCTCTAGAAAAACAAACTAAAATCAACGAAGAAAAAGTTGCACAAAGCGCTTAGTTTTTTAAATACACCACATTAATAACCAATAATTCTTATTAGCTCTCATCAAATATTAATTAAAGGTCACAATTTATAATTTCTTTTATTAAAATTAACATCTTGATGTTAATATTGTAAAATAAATTTTTAGGTCAATGAATAAAAGATATCAAAGACTTTTCATCGCCAGCAATAATCAAGGAAAGATATCCGAGATGTCCTCTCTTCTAAGTAAGTTAAATATAGAAGCAATTTCACCATTGAATTTCAATTTACAAGAGCCAGAAGAAAATGGTGAAGATTTTGAAAAAAATGCATTCATAAAAGCCAAATATTATGCTCAACAAGCCAATCTTGTTGCTCTCGCTGATGATTCTGGATTATGTATTGAAGCCTTAGATAATCAACCAGGTATTCATTCTGCACGTTTTGCAATTGATAAAAATGGCCAAAAGAACTTTCCCTTAGCTTTTGAAAAAATCTTTGAACAATTAAAAATACGAGGAATTGAGTCTAGTGATAAAGCCAAAGCTTTTTTTATCTGCACATTATGTTTATACGATCCAAAAAATAATTTTTCTAAAAATTTTATTGGACGTGTTGACGGCAATATAAACTTTCAAGCTCTTGGCAATAATGGTTTTGGTTATGATCCAATTTTCATTAAAACTGGCATGACTCAAACTTTTGGCGAGATTTCAGCTGATCAAAAAGAGCAAATTTCTCATCGCCAACTTGCCTTTACAAAATTTAAAACTTGGCTAGAAGAATAAAAAAATTTACAAAATTTTTTAATCTTTACTTGAATTGCAAAGAATAATTCCTATTTTTAAATTTGCTAAAATAAATAAATTTTAGCATCAATTATACCATTTCAATTTTTAAATTGACCATTATAACAAAATATTTTTAAGATAAAGATCTTTAAATAACAATGTCATATTTGCATATGGCTGAGGCTTTTGGAAGATTTTTACTCAATCAATATAGGTTAGAATGATTAATTATTAAACTATCAGTTTTAGAGTTAAAGTGGTATTGGTTGATTAAATTTTGATTTTTATAACATGAGTAAAAGAGATTATTACGAGATTTTAGGCGTAAGCAAAAATGCGTCGGGCGATGAAATAAAAAAATCATACCGCAAACTAGCAATGCAGTTCCATCCTGATCGCAATCCAGGCAATAAAGAAGCTGAAAATAAATTTAAAGAGGCAACTGAAGCTTATGAAGTTTTAAAAGACGATGATAAGCGCAGTGCATATGATCGCTATGGTCATCAAGCTCAAGCTGGTCAAGGAGGTCAAGGAGGCTTCAATCAAGGTTTTGATGGTTTTGATTTTAATGATATTTTTAGTAATTTCAGCGATATTTTTGGCGAAATGGGTGGCAAACGCCAAGGCAAAAAACAAAACTCTGCAGTTCAAGGTTCTGATGTTCGCTATAATCTAGAAATTTCATTAGAAGAAGCCTTTAAAGGAACAAGTGAAAAAATTTCTTTCACTATTGCCAGTGCTTGTGAACCATGCAATGGAACTGGAGGTGCAAATAAAGAAAAGCCAATCGATTGCCCAACTTGCCAAGGTAGCGGAAGAATTCGTGCTCAACAAGGTTTTTTTATAGTTGAACGAGCTTGCACTAATTGTCATGGCAGCGGTCAATCGATTAAAAATCCTTGCAAAAACTGCAATGGTCAAGGAAGAGTTAATAAAGAAAGAACATTATCCGTAAAAATTCCTGCAGGCGTTGAAGAAGGAAATCGTATTCGCTTGGCAAGTGAAGGTGAAGCTGGTGTTAGAGGCGGGAAAGCTGGCGATTTATATGTTTACATTTCGATTCGTATGCATGATTTTTTTATACGCAAAAACGATGATATTTATTTTGAGATGCCGATGAGAATAACAACTGCGGCGCTTGGCGGTTCAATAGAAATTCCATCGATTGATGGCTCAAAAACAAAATTACAAATTCCTGAAGGCTCACAAAATGCTGATCAATTTCGTTTAAGATCAAAAGGTATGAGCGTCATTAACTCAGGTGGACGTAGAGGTGATATGTATGTTAAAATTAACATAGAAACTCCAGTTAAACTTTCAAGTCAAGAACGCGAGCTACTCGAAAAACTTGATAAACTTTTACAAGATAAAACTAATAATCCAAAATCCGATAGTTTCTTTAAAAAAATGGGTGAATTTTTTAAGTAAAATTTACTTTTTTAAAATCATAGATCATTTCAGTCATAAGCATTCTCATCTAGAGCAGGCGCTTTAGAGTCTTCAAAGATAAGTTTAAAAAAGATTAATTAAATCATAAAGTTACAGGCATAATTAAAAAAATGGGGGGCTAAAAAGATGGCTTTACTCTTTATTCTGAGGGCGTCCCGAATTTTTTCTATTTTTTTCAAATAGAAACTGCTAAATTTGAGTAAAAAAACATGAATAAAAACTTGTCCAAAATGTCGCTTATTTT
>CAMDJZ010000013.1 GCA_945901265.1 Rickettsia typhi | reverse complement strand
TTAGTAATACAATCAGTATAAGTGTCAGAAATAATTCCATTAATATCTTGATAGCAACTACTATCTCCCGTTACAAAATTTGTTCCATTATTATTTAAAGTAACGGCCCCATAATATGAATTGGTAACATTAGCTGATATTCCAGCGGGAGGAACGGGTAAATTAATAGCTGAACTGCTTCTTTGATAAATGCTTTGACTACTCAAGGTTGCTGAGTCATTGATTACATTGTGAATGCCTTTAGGATTAATAATTCTTGCTGAAATATTACAAGTTGGGGAGTTTGATTCAGATGTATTATTATCAACAATTCTCAAGGAAATAAATCCTGAACGATTAATAACAATATCTTGATATTTAAGCATTCTCATTGCTAAAAATTTTCCACAATTAGTTGAATTATAATTATTTAAATTTGATGTTATTACTAATTTATAACCTTGATTAAACGGAATTTTATTTGGTGAATATGTGCCATTAACTTGAAAATTATTGATGTAATAAATTTCTCTGTTTGTTTTATCGAAGATAGATAATCTTGAAATTGTTAAATTTTGGCAGAAGCCTCCAATCAATTTAAACGATAATTCTTTTGCATTGCCATCGTTATTGTAAAAAGTAAAATCACTTGAAATATCACCAATAATTATCCCATCTTTTGAATCAGGAAGAGAATCGCAAAGACCGTCAGAATAGCAATTAGTATTAGCGAACGGGTTGTAGGAATAGTTATATGTTTTGTCATTATCCCATCTAATAAAGCCACCATAATCAATAATTTTTTTAGCATTCGAACCTACATCAAAACTGGATGATGAAGCTGAGTCATTAGCATTTGGATATAAATCAGTAGAATTTAGGGAATTGGGATCTGAGGAGTAATTATCATCGGTTAAACTACATGAGGACTGAACAAGATTAGTTGATGTATAGAGACATTTCCAACCATTAAAACGTGGCGTTAAAGGAACGTTAACTACTGCATTAGTTGGATTGGCTTCAGAATAATTATATTTGTAATTGGCTGGGTGAGGAATTATATAGGCGACCAATCTTTTAGCAAAATCAAAGTCACTTAAAATAGCAGGACTATCTTCTACCTTGGCGCCGGAGCTTTTAGAAAATTTTAATGAAATTGATTGACCACTTCCAACATCCATAACTGATTGAGATAAAAAAGTTGAATTGCCATATGAGTTTGGCATTAGATCCTTAAAATTTACGAATTTATTAGATAGAGTAACATTGCTGCCCAATGTTAATGCGCCTTTAGCGGTAATTGTAATTTCAGAGTTTGGAGAAATATTTACACCTGAGCTTGAACTTTTTGTTTTTGTTTTTGTTGACACCCAAGAAGGTTCTGATGAGGAATTTGCTGAAAAATTTTCCTGACATTCGGAAATGCATTTTTGTCTACAAACTTCTTTAGCTTCAGAATTATTTAAACCATTGCAACCAGTGGATGAGGTAATTAGTGATCCATCTGATATTGTAATGTCTTGTCTTGATGTAGTAAGGCAAGATACAAGTACAAGGCTTGTTTGATTTTCATAAGATATGCTTGAATCATAGTCACAGGAATTTTGATTTACATTTGAGTAAACTGTAAGGGTTTGAGAGTCGATATCTCCAAAGTCATCAGCTTCGACACAACCTTCATCAGAACAAGAAATAACTAAAGTTATGGCAATAAGGAGTAGTGCATTTTTTAAAATAAAAATTTTATTTATTTTGTTTAAAAATTTATTTAATGGCACGAATTAAGATCAAATTTTACTTGAGGTTTTTATGTTAAAAAGAATAAAGTTAATAGTTAGTTTATCAACTAAAATTTGGAACAAATTAATGACGAGACTCTTTTTGCTTCTTGTAGCTTTGGAAAAGAGCCTTTTTTTAAAAAAGTTATTGTATTTGAGAGCAAAACTGCATAATTATTTTTAAAAAATTGTTGATGAAAAATACGATGCTTCGAAGAGGAAATTTTTTCTTCATCAAAAATATAAACTGGTTTTCCAGTTGAACAACATTCTGATATCATTGACACAGAATCTCCAGTAACTACAAAATAAGAGCCCCAACCCAGGCTAGCAATATAAGGATTATTGTCTTTAACATTTTGAAATTCATAAAATACATGATCACATTTTATATTTTGAAATAGAATTTGGTTAATTTGTGAACTAGTTCTTGGGCTGTTAAAAACAACTAAAAAACAATTCATGTTATTTGCTATTGTTGAAATTTGCTGGCATAAATTTTTAATAGATTTTGGGTCGCAATAACTGCCTTTAGAGTTACCCCCAATCAATAAAATTATAATTTCCTTATTTATTTTATTAAAAAAATTAGCAAATTTTTGTTTTTCAATCTCAATAAGTTCATCATTGATTCGGCTAAGAGCTCCAGTTGTTGTGATCAAATTTTTAAATTTTTTATTCTTGATTTTATCATGAGTTGGAAGAATTACAAAATCAAAATTCTCGTAATTAATTCCCGGCTGCATTATTTGAATTATTTTGGTGTTTGGAAATTTTTTTTTAACCTTAAGGGCTAAAGAAGCAGTTCTTCTGCCTGAAGATATTATAAATTTTGGTGTGTAGTTGGAATTAAGAATAAAATCCTGAATAAGATGAGAACTTTTTTTATCTAAATGAACGGGGAAATATTGTAATAAAAAATTTGGTAATTTTGATAAATAATTATAATTAACTTTTAATAATTCATATTTAAAACCAAAAGATTCTGCCAAAGCAATCGATTGTTGATAGGTTCCTAATCTATGATCAGCAAGAATCCAAATTTTATCTATAACTGATTTCGTCATTTATTCATTTAAGATTTTTATTGATTTTTTCTTTTACATTTTGCGACACAAAATAAGAGATATCTCCACCAAGTATAGCAATTTCCTTTACTAATTTCGATGCAATAAAATGATGATTTTCACTAGCTGGTAAAAATATGGTTTGAATTGTATTATCAAGCTTATAATTCATGCCATACATTTGGAATTCATATTCAAAATCTGATACAGCTCTTAGTCCGCGAATAATTATTTTACAGGATTTTTTTTGAGCAAATTTTATTAACAGACCTTCAAAATTTTCCACTGTTATTTTATCTTTATTTTCAAGATTTTTAATTTCATTCATGACCATTTCAGCTCTTTCGACGATTGAAAACATTGGGTTTTTACTGTTATCTTTAGCAACCCCAATTATTAAATGATCAAATAATGCGCTTGCTCTTTTGATAATATCAACATGACCAAGGGTAATAGGGTCAAAGGTTCCTGGATATATTGCAATTTTCATAATAATTATAAATTTTGTTTAAACTAGTTAAAAGATATGTATATTTAATATAAAAAATCTTCTAATAAATAATTAATAATTTGAACAAAAGCTTATAGAATATGCGCTTATAGTTGCAAGTTTTTTTATTAAAAATAATTTTTTTACGCTATACTATTTTTTGTCATTAAAAGATTTCTCAAATTTATCGATATTTTTCTTTTCATTATCGGTATTGCCTTGATTGTCTTTTAAGTCAGATATAAAACCTTTTCTCTCTTCGCTATTCATGTCTTTTGCAGCATTTTTTAAATTATCTACTGAGAGATCAGCATTAATTTTGTTATTATCTAACCCAGCTTTATTTCCATATGCACTATGATATGCAAATTTTGCAGCAATCATTAGCGCATTATCTGAGGTTGTTTTAAAGTTATCTCCCTTATTCATAACTTTATCAATTTTACTTTCACTTAGCCCAAGTTCTTTTCCTTTATCTTTCATTGCTTCATTACGAACTTCACGAAGCTTCTCCTCTCTTTTTTCATTATTCATTTTTGCAAGACTAGGGGCATTATTATTTTTATAATCATTAATTGCTTTATCACCAGATTCCTTCATCTGATTGGTTGTTAAACTATTTCGAGTCATTTGCTCTCTCTTATCTTGTCTTGCGGCTTTGGCAATCGATCCCGAATTAAATAATGCCGAATCTATTCTGGCTGGTATTTTATCTAATCCACTCATTTTCATAGCTTTGCCTCCATATTGTTTGGCAAAATCTTTTGCAGCATTTTTTAATTGTATTGATGCTTGTTGTAATCCAGAGCCAAGTGTCGATGATGACAATCCTCCACCCATCGTTGAAGCTAGAGTTTCCATATATGTTATCATTTTTTTCATCAATGAAGCTATCAACCAAATAAACAAAATTGAGAATAATGATGGAACGTATTGTGCAGCGCTTTCTGAATATCCACCAGCTTGAACAATTGAAGATTTCGGGGTATTGCTAATTGTCCAGAAAGATATTAATGACACTCTAAGACGTGGAAGTTTGATAACCCAAATCTCTTCCCAACATATTTTAAAGTTAAAAACTAACTTAATAGCTTCATATAATAAAATATTAAAAAATGCCAAGGTGGAAGCAACCATAACCTGTTGCAATGAAAAGGAAATCATATATTTTAACCACCTATCAAATATATCTGCAGTTTGTTTAAATAATGAAAATAAAATTAAAATTGGGCCAGCGACAAATAAAATTGATATAAAAAATTTGGCAGTTAAAAATATTAGAAGAGCCGTGGCAATTGCATAAATATATTTAAAAATGCTATAATATAAAATTAAAACATAAGCCCAGCCAAAAAATCCTGAGAATAAAAAGCTGGCTATTTTTTTACCAATCGGATCCGAAAAGAAAATGCTTAATACCTTGTCAACTCCCCCAAAAATTAACGCCTTATTGCTATAATCACCATTGCTAATTGCAGTTTTTAAATCTGCGGAATCATCAAAATTTGAAACCATTGAAAATACTAGAAAATCTACGCCATCTCTAAATAATTTAATTACAATAAATTTAAACCATTCAAAACCAGTTTCGCCGGTAAAAAGATAAATCATCGCAATTTTAATTACTCTATTCATAAGTTCGCTTTGACTTAATTCGCTTACTCCCATTAGATATCCAAGTCCATAAAACATGAACATCATAACAATCGCCAATTTGGTTATTAACTTATATACATTATTGCCAATTATGCTTCGATATAATCTTTCCGCTTCTCCTACAACAACAGTATCGCCAGATTTATAGCCATCAATAATTTTACTAACTGGCTCGATAATATTGCCAATTATTTTTGAAATATTGTTATTCGTGTTGGATTTTATTTTTACCGATACGTCATATTTGCCAGTGTTGTTGGCGTAAGTATTAATACAAATTAATTTCTTAGTACATTTTGCGCCATTGTCGTATGATTTTGTCCCGCAGTATTCCGTGGTACTTCCACTAGTCTTATCCCAATCGTTATTTTCTATCAATACTCCATCATATGGCGGATCAATTCCGTCATAGGGCTGAGTTCCTGTAACAGTAGGTTTGTTTGAATAACATTTTTTTTCTTCAGGATCTTTAATTTTAAATGCTAAGCGTAATTTTTCAATATCAAGCTTGCGGGTATTTATTTGGGCAGAAGTCATTGATCTTAAATCACTTGCTGTTCTGGTTTCATATTTATGACAATAAAATTTAGAACCAATTTCAGTAACAATGCCATTAAGCTTACAATCTTTAGTAGGATCAGCCGCTGAAAACCTGTATAATAAGCCATCATTATCAAATTTATATTTACCTGTTGAATAATTTGGCGCTTGCCTATCATTATCATTTGCAGGAGTTGAATTAGAAACTACAGGTAATTGAGTGATTTCTGGAGTAGTACATAAGCCTGCTTGGTTACTGCATAACATAGCTTCCAACCATTGTCCATTACTAAAATTTAAACTTGTGCCTATTTCCACCTTCATGCTTGATGTATTATTCAATGATGATGTTTTAGTTTGTGTAAAATTTACGCCATCAAGAAAGCCAAAAATTAATCGACTATTTTCTTTTAAAATTATAAGGTCACGTGATTGATAAATTTTATTGTTGTCCTTACTAGCATAGCCGTAGACAAAAGGAGCAAGGCTTCCGTAAATTCCATTGAAACCCTCTAAAAATTTTAAACCTTTTTTTGTTAATTCTTCAGGTATTTTATTCTCAGTAAGGCTGAGGGGAATTGATTCAACTGAACCTCTATAATTTTCAAGATCATAACACAAATCAACGTCATTAACCTTATATTGCGGAACTTCTTGAGTCGCAGCAACTAGGAAAGGCGAACAACTGGTGCATTTTGCTTTGGTAATATCTGAGGTGTAAGCGCAAGTCCCAATAGTTTCTGTTGTTGATGCTGTGCAACCGGTTTTTGGGGTAGTTAAACTTCCATTAACACAGGTAAGCATTTTAAATTGGCATTTAGAACTTGCAGGACAATAACTATCAGAGCTCGGATCTTCGCAAGATAATGAATAAGGTTTACAACCTATTTCTTTATTTTCCGCATTAAGATCGACAATGCAATTTGGTTTATTTGCTATTTCATACCCAATTCCTCTACACAGAAGAGCTGGTCTTGGAGTTATATACATTGCCATGCCAACACCGCATTCGGCAGTTCCTCCTGGAACTGATACGCTTTGTTCCCATGTGTCGGGAGAGATTCTAATTTTTTGACCCTTGCGTAAAAAAACTTCCTCTGACCACTTCATTTCACTAGGTAAAGCACTTGCTGGAACTGATAAATTTTGGAGAGGATCGCTAACTGAAGGAGGATCGCTAACTGAAGTTCGAAAAGTTTCATATTCATAAAAATCTCCATCAGTTGCCATGCCATTAATAACTCGAGCTTTTAGATTACAACTCCCTACTGCGCCAACGTTAGTGAATGTAACAAAGCCAGATTTTTTTATTTCAATATCAGAATATTTAAGAAATTTCATGGCAATAAAACTTCCACAATTTATTCCATTTGATGAAGAGGCATTATTGTTTGCAATCTCAATACTGCCATTAGCTTCAAGATCAACAAAATCATTACTCCAAGTAGGAGAAACGGTAATATTAATTTGGCTATTATAATCTCTATTACGTTTATCTTTTTGCGTTATAACTAAAGTTGTGTTGCAAGTTGAAGTTACTGCATTGCTAAGTAGACGAAAATAAACTCTTTTAGCATAAGGAAGATTGTTGTTTATTGTAGCTCCACCGCTGAGAGTTCCTAAAATTTTTCCATCGGTGTAATTGTTAACATTGCCATAATTTGCACAATTTGCACTACTATCGCAAGTGACAGAATTTGCTGAAAAAGGATCGTAACTAGTATTTTTTTTTATAAGTAGATCATCATTGGATCTAATAAATCCACCTATATAACCTAATTTTTCATTTAGAGTGGAGTTGCTAACTGGATATAAAGCGTTAATTTCTTGAAAAGATAAGTTTGATTTAGTGTAAATTGTTTTATAGTTATAAGTTGCTGATGTTGAGTTGGCGCAAGTTGCCGAAGTAACATCAGTTCCAGTTGGAAAAGAGCAAGTCCAAACTCCTGGATTAGCTAATAATGGAGCTCCAAGGGAACAGTATTCTTCAGTCGGGGTGCTTGTGGTGATGGCTCCTTTGCAGCTATTATTAAGAATATAATTTTCAGGATGAGGAACTGAATAAACAAAAATTCTTTTTATACCATTATAAATTGCTTTGTCAGAATTGTTAACAGCACTACCAATTCCTGGCACAGAAAGTAAATTGTTACCTGGTCCAATAACGCTGTCTATAGTTGAATCTGGTGGAGGATCAGCTTTATCTTTCCAAGTTCCATAAAATTTAAGATTAATTGGAGTATTTTCCATGTAATCAAAAAAATATTTATTATAATTTACATTGTCATATTTGAAAGATCTTGCATCCAAAGTTAATGGATCAACTTTGAGATCTTGACCAAGAGAAACATTACCTTTTGCTTGAATATAGATTTCGCTATCTGGATATAGGGTAATGGAAGGAGTTTCACCACTTCCTAACGAAGATGTTGCAATCCAAGGAGGTTCGAAAGAAATAGAGTTAGCTATTGAGTCTTGCTGACATTTTTCGTAGCAACTATTAAAGCATGAAATTTTATCATTATAGACTTGAATGTTAGCGCATCCTGTATAGGTTTTGTCTGTGTCTGATTTAAAGTTATCTGATGATAGGCAAGTAAGCATGCCAGGGCCTTGTGATTTTAGATCATTAACTTGTTTAGAAATATCATATTTGCATTTATTTTCTGAGCTTCCAGCATAAATAGTTAAGAGTTGATTTTCATATTCGCCAAAATCATCAGCATCGATGCAACCACTATCATTGCATGATATAGTTAATAATAAAATAGAGTATAAGAAACAATATTTTAAAAATTTTAGCAATTGTTGATAATTAATATTTTTAAACAATGTTAGTTAATTATTATTAAATTAATTATTATTTTAAATAACTCTATTTCAATTTTAATTTAAGAAATTGATTTTATCTAACTATTGATTGAGTTTAGATGCTATCTAGCTCAGTTCTTAATCTTTTTTTATCAAAAAAATTAATGATTAGTATAGATTTTAAGAATATAAATTCTACTTTCAAAAAAAAGAATTTTTTTTAAAATGAACTTTAAAAAAAATAGCCAATGATTTTTAATTTGAAATTAAAAACACAAAAAATTATGAAATTAACTATCTTAGCATTTGGTGATTTTAAACAATCACCTGAAAAATTAATTTACGAGGATTTTATTAAGCGCATGAAATACAAAATAATTCTTAAAGAATTACATTTAAAGAATTCAAAAAATATTCCTAGTGATGATCTAAAGGCAAGGGAGGGTGAGTTAATACTCAGCAACATCGAACATGGTTCAACATTAATTGCTCTTGATGAAAATGGTAAGGAATTTACAAGTGTAGAATTTGCAAAAGTAATGAATAATTTGGCATTAAAATCTATTTCAAATTTATATTTTGTAATTGGAGGAGCTTGCGGTTTATCGCCAAAAGTCATAGAAAAAGCCGATATGGTTTTATCCTTAAGCAAGATGACTATCCCGCATATTTTGGTAAGAATATTTTTAATTGAACAACTTTATCGCGCGCAATCAATTAACTCTAATCATCCTTACCATCGTTATTAGTCATTTTCCCAAAAGTTGCTAACCACCTGCTTCTCGCTCTTTTTTTGCGAGATTGAAGTCTTAAGCTGATTTCTTTAGCCTGATTTTGCCTTTTGTTTTTTTCTTCCTCGCTTTCATGGTAATTTTGTGTATCATAAAAATGACTGCGATTTTGTATTTTAGAATCGTTATCCTCTTCTTTGTTTTTGCTTTTATAAGTATCTGCAAAATTAAATTTCTTTTTTTCAATCGATCTTTTTCTTGCATCCCTGATTACAATTTGGCGATTATAATCATGAAGTCTTTTGTGGTGCATGATAATATTATCAACAAACCAGCGATTTCGACGATTAATAATTTTACGCATTTCACGGCGACTTAATCCACGACGATGCGAAGTTCTTTTTATATAGCTATAAATTACATGGGCCATTGTATGACTTGCAATTTCATGAACTAATGCGGGGTGCATACTAATGAATGAAGAGGTATCAAAAACTAGTGCATCTATTTGCGGTATGGCAAGAAAAGTCACAATTTAATTTAAAGAATTAAAATATAATAAGAAAAAAATTATAATATTAAGTTAATTATTTTCCAATACAAAATCTTGAAAAAATAATTTCTAAAATATTTTCAATATCAAATTTTCCGGTAATTTTACCAAGTTCTCGACTAGTTATCCAAAGGTCTTGAGCAGCAATTTCAATATTTTTATCAAGCGAAAAATTTTTTAAATTAATTAAGCAGTCTTGAAGAATTTTACGGTAACGCTCTTGAGTAATTAATGGAGAATTATTTTGTGGTAAAATTTCTAAAATTTGTTCTTCCAGAATTTTAATAAGCTGCGATGTATTTATTTTATTAATAAGAGAGATTGGTAAAATTTTTTTAACATCAAAATCTAATCTGTTTTCTTTGATAAAAAAATCAAAATCAAAATTTTTTATTTTATCAATTTTATTGATAATAATAATGCTATTTAGATCAATTAATTCATGATTAAAAATTGGGTTAGTAGCATCGACAACA
The DNA here is from genome assembly GCA_945901265.1 of Rickettsia typhi. Classification (GTDB taxonomy): domain Bacteria; phylum Pseudomonadota; class Alphaproteobacteria; order Rickettsiales; family UBA1997; genus CAILUF01. The sequence goes on along the minus strand of CAMDJZ010000013.1, from coordinate 26,256 downwards.
AAAATTTTTATATCGGCATCTTGAGCTTTTTTTATTGCACGCCTTATTCCTTCCTGCTCAATTTTATCATCGCTCAATCTAAGTCCTGCAGTATCGGCAATTTTAACTGCTAATCCTTTAATTTCTAAATGGGTTTCAACAACATCACGCGTTGTTCCGGCAAGATCTGAGACAATAGCAATTTCACTTTGTGCTAAAAAATTAATTAAACTTGATTTTCCAACATTTGGCGACCCTAAAATTACAAGGTTAAGACCATCTTTAATTTTCTGTCCAATTTTATTATCTTGAAGATGTTGGGAAATTTCATGAATGATTTTTTTTACTCCAAAAATTATTTTATCAATTGTAGATGGAGGGATGTCATCTTCTGGAAAATCAATATTAGCTTCAATTAAAGCCATAACCTCAAGCAATTCTTCGCGCCAATTTTCATAAATTTTTCCAAGTTCTCCATTTAATTGCTTAATGGCTTGACGATGTTGCATTTCAGTTTCGCAAGCAATTAAATCGGGAATCGCTTCAGCTTGAACTAAATCAATTTTTCCATTCATAAATGCTCTTTTACTAAATTCTCCAGCTTGAGCATAATAAACATTTTTCTGCTCCAAAAGAATTTGGGTAATTTTTTTTAAAATATAAGGAGAGGCGTGAATATTAATTTCTACAACATCTTCACCGGTAAAGCTTCGTGGAGCTTGAAAAAAACTAATCAATGCTTCATCGATAATTTCTTGATTAGTTGGATCGAAAAGTTTATGAAAAAAAATTTTATGCGATTGCAATTCAACAGAACAACCAAGTGCTTCAAGGCATTTTATAGATTGTGGTCCAGAAATTCTAATTACTACTACGCCAGCTCGAGATGTTGATGTTATTGGCGCAAAAATAGTTGTCATGTAAAGAAAATATAATAATAAATTTTAAGGAAAAATTGGTGTATTTTCTAGACCTAATTTTTCATCACAATCAAAAATTATATTCATATTTTGCACGGCTTGACCCGAAGCTCCTTTGCATAAATTGTCAATTGCCGAAGTTATAATTACCGAATTTTTATTATTGCCAGAATTAACTGCCAGTAGACAGAAATTGGTTCCAACGACATCGCTCAAACTAATTTCATGATCGACAATTTTAATAAAATATTCATCTTCATAAGAAGTTAATAAACAATTTTTTATATCTTGAATAGTTATGTTTGAATTTAATTTAGTATAAATTGTTGAAATAATTCCACGGTTAATCGGCAATAGATGTGGAGTAAAATCAACTTTTACTTCATTGCCATTGGCCTTGCTAAGTTCTTGTTGTATCTCGCCAATATGACGATGATTGCCAATGTTATATGCCTTAAAGGAATTATTTACTTCGCAAAATAAATTGCTGGTTTTAACATTTCTTCCAGCGCCAGATGCACCTGATTTTGCATCAATAATAATATTATCATTTTCAATTAATTTATTTTTTAAAAGCGGAATTAATGGTAAAAGCGCGGAGGTTGGATAGCATCCAGGGCAGGCAATGATTTGAGCTTTTCTAATCTTATCGCGATTAATTTCGCTAAGACCATAAACAGCTTTTTTCTGCAATTCTAAAGCTAAATGCTGGTGATTATACCATTGAAAATAATCATGATGATTTTCAAATCTAAAATCAGCAGATAAATCAATTATTTTTAGATGTTGATTATTTTCATCACTTAAGATTTTTTTAAAAATTTCTTGAGATACATTGTGAGGCAGGCAACCAAAAACAACATCAATTTCAGTAAAATCAATCTGTTCGATTTTCTTTAATTTTGGTAAATTAAAATTATAAAGATGATTAAAGAGATGTCTGGGCTCAAGATCAATGTTACTATTGCCAATTAATTGACAAATTTGAACATAAGGGTGATTAGTTAATAATCTAATAAGCTCTACTCCTGTATAGCCAGATGCTCCGATAATTGCGACTCTAATTTTTTTCATGTAAAATCTTTTAAAATTACTATTTATTAATAAAACTATTTTTTATGAAGATTGGGATTTTTTTTGCGATAATTTTTTGGTAATTCAAAAGTACCTTGCCAAATCCCAATTTCATTGGTTTTGGCTTGATTTTCTAACTTGTCCATTTTCTCATCACTTTCCGTAAAATTATAAATAATTGCCATGCCATTTTTAATTAATTCTTCATTAATTGAAATATTATTTACGAAGCATTTGCTTAAGTAGCGCTGATATTTATCTTTTATAGCATAAAAACACTCAATTTTTTTGCCACCAACTAATTGGATTAGAAATTCTTTACTGGCTTGACCGCAGGCATATTCTTTATTTTTTTTATCGAAACATTTTTGACTATATTCAGGAGCGTCAATTCCAAAAAGTCTAATATCTTTTTTGGCAACTTTCAAAGAATCTCCATCAAGCACAAAAGCTTTTCCCGAAATTTTTTGATCAAAATCTAAGTGAGATTTTACTTTAAAATTACTGCCTTGTGATATCGCCTGATCTTTACAAGCAACGCTAAAAACGGCAATTAAAAAAGTGGTAGCAAAAATATATGAAAAGTTATAAAAGATTTTTTTTATGAAAAAAATTTTTGATGCAATAAATTTTATTTTTTGAAAAATTTCTTTTATAAGTATAAATTTAAACATTATTTTTAATCTCATATTTAGGCTTGAACTAATTTTTTATAATCATGCATAAGATCAAGAGTAATTTGACTTGCATTGGGATATAAATGTTTATTTTCAATATTACTTATTCGCGTTAATTCTGCAGCGCTACCAGTTATAAATACGTCACTAGCCTCAGATAACTCTTCTGGCAAAATATGGCGTTCAACAACTTTTATACCTCTTTTTTTAGCAAGAACAATAACAGTTTGGCGAGTAATGCCATTTAAAAAACAATCGCAAAGTGGAGTGTGAAGTTCATTATTTTTCATAACCAAAAATAAATTTGCACCTGTTGCTTCGGCAAGATATCCACGATAATCAAGCATTAGAGCATCATTAAATCCTTCGCGTTCAACTTCATGTTTTGAAATTGTGCAAATCATGTATAGTCCTGCGGCTTTAGCAAATACAGGAGCGCATTCTGCAGGAGGTCGACGATATTTAGCAAATTTAACTTTAATACCAGCCTTGCGAGATTCTTCGCTGTAATATGAAGGCCATTCCCAACAAGCAATTCCAAAATGAATTTTATTTTCTGATGCAGATATTGCCATTTTTTCAGAACCTCGCCAAGCAAATGCTCGCATATAGCCATCGACAATATTTTGTTTTTCTACTAATTGATTTTTCAATTTATCCATTTCTTCAACGCTGTAGGGAATTTTAAAGTCCAAAGTATTAGCTGAATCATGAAGCCTTTGTGAATGTCGCGTTGATTCAAAGATTTTTTTATTGTAAACTCTTTCACCTTCAAAGACAAGGGAGGCGTAATGTAAACCATGATTAAGTATATGGACTTTGGCATTTTTCCACTCAACAAACTCGCCGTTGTAAAAAATTGTGCCTTCTCTTAAGTCAAAGGGAATAATATCTGTCATATGCTGTTTATTTTAGTTAAAAGATTTATTTATTATTAGAATTACTTTTTTTAAATACTGGTAATTCATCGCGGTTAATTGAAGCAGTAAAAATTTCACAACCATCAGCCGTAACTCCAATCGTATGTTCAAACTGAGCGGATAGTGATCTTCGGCCAGTAATTGAGTTTTTATCACCAGTTATAACTGTCCATTCATAAAGAACTTCATCTTTATTTTTTAAAGCTTCATCTTTTTTAGTATGATAGCTTCCTTCGTTAATCATCGGCTCAATTGTAAAAAACATTCCTTCTTTTAATTCTAGACCATGTGATTTTTTTCCATAATGGACAACGCTCGGTTCATCGTGAAAGACGCGACCAATTCCATGTCCGCAATAATCTCTTACAACTGAAAAGCCATTTTTATGAGCATGTGTTTGAATTGCATAACCGATATCGCCAAGATGATTACCTGGCTTAACTTGCTGAATTGCAAGCATCAAACATTCATAAGTTGTTTGCGTTAATTTCTGGGCCTTAATAGATGGTTCACCAACATAATACATCCGACTTGAATCACCATGCCAACCGTCAACTATAACCGTTACGTCAATATTTAAAATATCGCCATTACGAAGAATTCTCTGACTTGGAACGCCATGACAAACTACTTCATTTACTGATGTGCAGATTGATTTGGGGAAGGGATGTCTAAAACTTGATGGATGGTAGCCAAGAGGAGCGCATATTGCACCAGCTTCAATAATTTTTTGATGGCAAAGGCGATCAAGTTCTTCGGTAGTAATCCCGATATTAACAAAATCATGGATGTAATCTAGCACTGCGCTAGCAAGCCTCCCAGCGTTACGCATTTTTATAAAATCTTCGTGGTTATGAATTTTAACAGTCATTAAAATAAAAAATTCTTAACAAAATTAGTAGATAAAAAAATCTACAATTTTTTTTAGTAAAAAAAGTCATAAGACCTTGAAAAATATGGCTATTTTGGTGATTATAATTTTTATTAAAAATAATTTACTATTGTATCAAACAATAATAAATAGTTGATTGTAAAAAAGTTTATATTATTATTTTCAAACTTGCTGATTTTTATTTCAATAGAATTTTCAAAAAAATTCGATTATATAAATCACCAGCTAAACTAAATTTTCAAATATTTTTAAATTATTATATGGCTAGAATCACAGTTGAAGATTGCGTTGAAGTTATCCCTAATCGATTTGAACTTTGCTTAATTGCGGGCAACCGCGCTAAAAGTATTTTATCTGGTGCTCCAACTAATATTGATCGCAAAGAAAAACCTGCCGTTATCGCTTTAAGAGAGATAGCTGAAGGCTTGCTTGACATTGAAGTGCAAAAAAGAAATATCATTAAATCAATAAAAAATCGTGGAATTGTTGAAGTAGTTTCTGATGATAATCAAGTTGTTGATGCAATTTACGAAGAATCAGAAAGCAATATTGAGGAATCAAATATCAATGTTAAAGACGGAACTTTTCTTGATGAAAATATTGAAGTTGATGACTAATTAAAAACAGCTTTAAATTTGATTTAGCATTGTTTTGTTTTGTTTATTATCGATAATTTAAACTATGCTCACAGCTCAAGAATTAATCTGCAAAATTAAATCTTATTATCCCAATGTTAATGAAGAGCTGATCACCAAATCTTACCTATTTGCTAAAAATGCTCATGGCAATCAAAAGCGTCATTCTGGTGAATCTTACTTCTTACATCCTGTTGCAGTAGCTGAAATTGTTGCTGATCTAAAGCTCGATGAAGAATCAATTGTTTCTGCCTTACTCCATGATGTTGTTGAAGATACTGAAGTTACTCTTGCTGAAATTGCTGAAAATTTTAATGAAGATATTGCCAAAATTGTTGATGGCGTTACCAAGTTAAGTAAAATTGAAAATCTGCATAATAGCGATCGAGTTGCTGAAAATTTTCGTAAATTAACGATGGCAATGTCGCAAGATATTCGCGTTCTTCTTGTTAAGCTTGCTGATCGTTTGCATAATATGCAAACCATTGATTATGTTCCTTCAAAAGAAAAAAGATTAAAACAAGCCAATGAATCATTAGAAATTTATGCTCAATTGGCGGGAAGAATTGGCTTAAACAAAATCAAAGATGAATTGCAGGATCTGGCATTTAAAGTGATTAACCCCGAGGTAAGAAATAGTATAATTTCAAAGCTAAATGAAATTCGTGAAAATAATAAAAATATCATAGAAAAAATTATTAATAAATTGTATGAAATTTTACATGATCAAGATGTTAGTTGCGAAATATCAGGTCGAGAGAAAAAACCATATTCAATATGGATAAAAATGAAAGCAAAGAATATTGGATTTTATAATCTTCACGACATTATGGCGTTTAGAATTGTTGTGAAAGATGTTGCAAATTGTTATAAAACACTTGGAATTATTAATTCTTATTTTAACATGATTCCTGGCAGTTTTGATGACTATATCAGTACGCCAAAAGACAATGGCTATCGCTCATTACACCTTGCTATTCTTGCATTTGAAGGCAATAAAATAGAAATCCAAATTCGTGATTTACAAATGCATCAAGCATCAGAATTGGGTGTAGCTTCGCATTGGAATTATAAAGAAAAATTTATAAAGCGTAGCAATCACAATGAACAAATAAACAATAAGGAAAAAGATCAATATCGTTGGATTCGTGAATTATTAAGTCTCTTTGAAAACTCTGAAAGTGCTAGCGAGGTTTTGCGTCAACATAAACTTAACATGCATAAGGATGAAGTATTTTGTTTTACACCAAATGGTGATATTTTTAATTTGCAATATGGTTCAACTATAGTTGATTTTGCTTATGCAATTCATTCTGAAGTTGGTAATAATTGTGTTTCTGCGAAGGTCAATGGCATGATTGCCCCATTGCGTCAGAGTCTTGAAAATGGCGATCAAGTTGAAATTATTACGGCAAAAAATTCTAAACCATCACCAAATTGGCTTCAGTTCGCTATAACTTCAAAAGCTAAATCTGCTATTAAAAATTTTATTCGTAACCAAAAATTTCATGAATATAGAACTCTGGGTCAAGTAATTATCCAAAAATATTTTGCTCTAAAAAATTTAGAATTTAATGAGAAATTAATAGAAAAATCATTAGGTAGTTTTAATAAAAAAACTCTTGCTGATTTATATTTTAAAATTGCGGATGGAACGATTTCACGTCAAGAAATTCTTAAAAATATTTATCCTGATTTTGTTGAAGAGGGTCGAGTTATTAACTACGCAAAACCATTGCAAAAAAAAGAAAAAAAATCTTCTTATCATTTACCAATTAGTGGTTTAGTTGATGGTATGGCGATCCGCTATGCTGGATGTTGCAATCCAATTCCTGGTGATTCAATTTTGGGAATAATTAACACTGGTACAGGAGTTACAATTCATCAAAAAATGTGTCATAATCTAAAAAATCTTGCACTTAATCCCCAACATGTTGTTGATGTTTGTTGGCGAGATGATGAGGACGTAACAAATGAAAATTTTTCAAGTCAAATTAGAGTCGTTGTTGAAAATCGAAGTGGGGCATTAGCTGAAATTACAAGCTTAATTGCTAAGAAAAAAATTAATATTAATCATATTAAAACAACTAATCGTTGTCAGGATTTATTTGAGGTTATAATTGACATTAATGTTAAAAATGTTGAACATATTGAAGAAATTTTATCGGCATTAAGATTTTCCAAAAAAACTATTCAAGTTGAAAGAATCGCGGGATATAAATCATGATTATTAATGGATTTTTTCAAAAAAGTTTGAAGCATAAAGCGCAAATAATTTTTGAAAATTGCTTACAAAAAAAACTAAAAATAGCCTTTGGAGAATCTTGTACGGGAGGATTATTATCAGTTTTATTCACTGAAATTCCTGGTTCATCGCAAGTTGTTGAATGCGGATTAGTAACATATTCCAATCAGGCTAAAATAGATTTTTTAGGAGTGTCAAAAAAAACTCTCGAGAGATTTGGAGCGGTTAGCAAAGAGGTTGCGCAAGAAATGGCAAATGGATTATTAAAAAATTGCCATGTTGAATTGGCAGTTAGTGTTACAGGCATTGCTGGACCTGATGGTGGATCAAATGAAAAACCAGTTGGAAAGGTATTCATCGCATTTTCTTCATTTGAAAAAAATGTTATTAAAGAATTTTTATTTGTTGGCGATAGATCTCAAGTTAGATTTCAAGCAGTTGCAAAAGCATTAGAAATTATCGAAGAAAATTTGTGATAACGCAAAAATAAAATATAAAAATACCCATGAATAAGAAATATTTACTTTTAACAATATATTTACTTTTAAACGATTGCGCAATTTCTAGCAATAAAAAAACTGACGGAACATTTCCGATATATGGAAATTATTGTGGATTTGATTACCCCAAGAGCGGAGTATATCCAATACCAATTGATAAAATTGATTTAGCTTGCAAAAACCATGATAAATGTTACGATCAAAATGGATTTTTTAATAAAAAATGTGACGAAAATATTATTAACGAATTAAAATCTGTAACACCGAAAAGTAATGTTGAACTTATTGCGCGTGATGCAATTATTAAATATTTTGAAATATCGCCAAAAGTCTAATTATTATTTTTTTATTTGGAAATTATTTGATTATTTTCAAGAGAAAATCCTCAGGAAATCCTCGCAGAAATTCATTAATCTCTAAAGCCTTTTTCCCCTGACGCTGTATAATTAATGGTCTTATTATTCCTTTATTGCATTGTATTAAAAACTCTTTATTTATAATAGTTCCTGTTTGAAATTCTTGAGAATCATTATTTATTAATTGCACATCTAGAATTTTAATTTTTTCATTATTATATAAGAAATAACTTCCAAGTGATCCGCTTAAGGCTTTAATTTGACGATAAATTGTCAATGCAGGATTTTGCCAATTTATTTGACATTCCTCCTTAGAGATTTTATTGGCATAAATAGCTTCTTCATTATTTTGTTTAATATTATTAAATTTTGAAAGATCACCCTTAGCAAAAATTTTTAATGAATCTATAACTGCTTCAGCGCCAATTATAGAGAGTTTATTGGATAAATTTAAGTAGGTCTCTTCACCAGTTAAAGTAATTTGTTTTCGGTATAAGATGTTACCGCTATCCAATCCTTGATCCATTTGGATAATATCAACCGAAGTGGTTTTGTCACCAGCATAGATTGTGCGTTGGATTGGTGATGCTCCTCGCCATCTTGGAAGAAGTGAAGGGTGGAGATTGATAGATCCAAATTTTGGTAGAGTTAAAATTTCAATGGGCAAAATTAATCCATATGCCACAACAACAAAAATATCAGCTTTTAATATTTTTAATTCATTCAAAAAATCTTGAGATTTTAGTGTTTGAGGCGTAAAGACCTTAATATTATTTTTTAAAGCCAAATCATGTATAGGTGAATTTTTAAGTTGCTGACCACGTCCAGCAATTTGGGGTTGACGACTTATCACCGCGACTATCTCAAACTCTTTATTTTCTAGAATAATTTGGAGGGTAGGGCACGAAAATTGCGGTGTACCCATAAAAATTATTTTCATAAAATTGTTGTTTAAGTTTTTTTTTTTAGTTTTAATATAAAACAATATTTGAGTCTTAAGGATATTTATTAATAGATAATTATCGGTAAATAATTCTTAAATTAAAGGAATATTAAACTGCCCTTAAAAAATTAATTAAACATAACAAAATAAATTTACTGTGAAAAAAATATTCGCCAAAAACTTATCAATTAAAAAAATATTACAAAATTTTTGTTTTCAAATTATTCAAAAAATCTTATTAAAAAACTTCTTTTTTACAAATTTTTCTAGATGGTTTTTCTTAGGCATTGTAATAGCAGTGATTATTTGTTTTCTTGATTTATTAACAAAGAAATTAGTTTTTAATTTGATTGACCAATATTGGCAAAACTCACAAATTATTTCTTTATTGGATATTTCTGATAACGATAGTAACAGTAATGAATTAAAAATTTTGAGTTTTTTTTCATTGGTTAAAGTCTGGAATAAAGGTGTTAGTTTTGGAATGTTTAATCAATTAAAAAATAGCGATATTATTTTTTCAATAATTCAAGGCAGTATTGGTTTGATTTTATTATTTTGGCTTTATCAGGTCAAGAAACCTTATTTGGCAGTAGCACTTGGATTGGTAATTGGAGGGGCATTTGGCAATACTCTTGATCGTTTTAAAAATGGAGCGGTTGCGGATTTTTTAGATTTTCATATTGCAACTTATCATTGGCCAGCATTTAATTTAGCAGATTCAGCTATTTTTATTGGCATTGCAATTTTACTCTGTGATGAATTTATTTTTAATAAAAAAATCAAATAATGAAAAATATTTTATTAATCTTTACTATTTTGATTATTGGCTTTTCATGTAATAAAAAACCTGAGGATCCTCTTATTCTTCCGCCAAATTTTACTGAGGAACCTGATCTTAATAATCTTGAAAAGAATAAGAAAACAACTAACAAGGAAGATATTTCAAAGCTAAAAGATCTCCTTCTTAAAAGTGAAGAATAATTTTATTTAAAATTATTTATTCACCAAAATTCAGTGTTAATATTAAATATTTTAATAAGTACTTAATATTAACTTATATTAATAAAATTAATTATTTAATTATGTTCGAAAATATTATTTTAAAACCAGCTAATGCTCAAGAAGCACAAGCTTCTCCAACATCTTCAATTACAATAGGAAGTTTTGCGCCATTGATATTAATTTTTGGAGTTTTTTATTTTTTAATTATTCGTCCTCAAAATAAGAAAATTAAAGATCATCAAGAGATGGTAAATAATCTAAAAATTGGTACCAAAGTTATTACAAATAGCGGTATCATTGGCATTGTTAAAGATATTGATGACAAGGAAAATCAAATTGATGTAGAAATTTCTCAAGGAGTTGTAGTTAAAATGTTAAGAGCTGCGGTTAATGATTTAGCTGAAAAAAATCTTGAAAAAAAAATTTCCAAAAAAACTGAGAAAAGTCAAAAAAAAATTGATAAAAAATAATTATAAACTTTATAGATATGCTTAATTTTTCTAAAATAAAAATCATTGCGATCCTTGCTTTTTGTACCTTGGCCGTATTTTATGCTTTACCTAGCTTTCTTTTTAGCAATAATAATTTAGGTCAAGAAATTGATAAAAATCAATCTCCAAAATTTTCATTAAATGCATTTCTTAGTAAAATTTTGCCAAATAAAAAAATTAATTTAGGTCTTGATTTGCAAGGTGGATCACAATTAATGATCGAAGTTGATTTTGAATATTATATGCGTGAACAGTTGGATCAACTCCGTGAAGACTTATCGGAAAATTTTCAAAAAGAAGCTTTGCGAACGGTTTTTGAAGTTGTGGGAAATAAAATTATCTTCAATATCTCTGATGATCAGCAAATAAAATTAGCTAAAAATTTACTTAAAAAAAATTCTCGTGATTATACCATTGATGAAGATGATGGTAAATTTCAGATTTATTTTGGCGATGTTGAATTGCGTAAAATGCGTCAGAAATTAATTGCCCAATCAATTGAAATTATAAGAAGAAGAGTTGATGAAAACGGCACCAAGGAACCATCAATTCAAGCGCAGGGTGACAATCGAATCTTATTACAGGTTCCTGGTCTACAAAATTCTGATGAACTCAAGCAAATACTTGGTCAAACAGCTAAACTTACTTTTCATTTTTTAGCTTCAGATAATAATAATTTTAGTTCCCAAAATTTTGTTGCGTATGATCAAATGGGTCAAGGAATTTTATTAAATAAGGATGTGGTGCTTAGCGGAGATTTGCTTATCGATGCCAATGCCACATATCACGAAGGAAGTCCAGCAGTTTTTTTTCGCTTTAATGCAATCGGTGCAAGAAAATTTGCACAAATTACCAAAGAAAATATTGGTAGAATTTTTGCTATTGTTCTTGACGGAATGGTCATAACCGCTCCTAAAATTAACAGTGCAATTACTCAGGGTTCTGGAGTAATTTCAGGAAATTTTACAACCCAACAAGCTAATCAAGTTTCTTTGTTATTAAGGGCTGGAGCATTAGTTGCGCCACTAAAAATCATTGAAGAGCGAACTGTTGGACCTTCATTGGGAACTGACTCGATTCGAAGCGGTAAAATTTCATCGTTAATGGCAATTATTTTTGTAGCGTTTTTTATGATAATTTTCTATGGGTTATTTGGAATGTTTGCAAATATCGCTTTATTAATAAATATCGCAATTATTATTGCCTCATTAGCGCTTCTGGGTGCAACCTTAACCCTTCCAGGAATCGCTGGAATTATTTTAACTATGGGTATGGCGGTTGATGCCAATGTTTTAATTTTTGAAAGAATAAAAGAAGAGCTTCGCGATAGCAAATCAGTTTTTATTGCAGTGGAGCAGGGTTTTGATCAAGCTTATAGAACGATTATTGACTCTAATTTAACAACCTTAATTGTTGCTTTTTTCCTTTATGTTTTCGGTAATGGCGCAGTCAAAGGATTTGCAGTAACCCTTGGAATTGGTATTACTGCCTCAATGTTTTCATCTATATCATTATCGCGGATGATGATTGCTATTTGGTTAAAGAAATTTCGCCCTAAAAAACTTAACCTATTGTAGATGTTGTTAAGCTTGAATGTTTACAAAAAAATAAATTACATTAAAACATCTTGTCTTGTCTTTGCTCTAGTCATAATTGGTTCGATTAAAATATCTTACGCTATTCCATCAATAAGTGAAGATAAAAATAAATTACCTTTAATTTTAAAAGCTAAATCAATTGATGGCGATAAAAATAGTCAAATTCTAATTGCCAAAGGTAATGTTGAGATATCTAAAGGTTTATCGACTGTTTTCGCGGATGAAGTTACCTATGATAAATTTAACAAATCAATTACAGCTTTAGGAAATCTAAAAATTAAAAATCTTGAAGTTGGCTTTGTAAGAGGTTCTCGGGCAGAATTTAACGAAGATTTTTCCTTTGGAAATTTTTATGATAGTCGTTTATTTTTTTCTGATGGCTCATATCTTTTTTCAAAAAAAATTACTCGCGAATCAGCAGATATAACTACTCTTCACGATTCATTTTTCTCTTTTTGTCCTAATGAAGAAATAGCTAATGATGAAACTAAGGCGGGATTTTTAAAAGATTTTGCGGGAATTGCTTCCCATAAAACTACTATTGATCGCGGTAATCAAAAGATGAAAACATTACATGGGGTTTTTCGTATTTATAATTTTCCAATTTTTTATACACCTTATTTGAGTACGCCTTTACTGGCTAAAAAACGTGAGTCTGGCCTACTTGCTCCAACATATGTTAAGAATTCAAATTTTGGATTGGGGATCAAAATCCCTTACTACCTGATCATCAATCCTCAGATTGATTTAACAATTTCGCCGTTACTTTATACCCGAAATAATCAATTTATAATCGATAATAATCTTCGTCATTATACTAAATTTGGTCGTTATAATATGAGCTTAGAGGTTGCTAATAATAATATTAAGAACGGTGTTGACACTGCAATTATTAAAAGAACAAATCAGCAATATCGTTGGCAAATGGAAGGTCACGGTGACTTTGATTATACTCAAAATATCGGCGCAGATTTTGTATTAAATACAGTTTCCGATAAATACTACCAAAGAGATTATCACTTTAATTATTCTGCATTTACTATTTCTAAATTTAATCTTGATTATATTAAGGGCAGAGATTATTTGGGGATTAAGTCAATTCGTTTTCAAGAATTGGAAAAACAAGATCTAGAAAAATCTGCACCTTTTATATTGCCAGTAATTGATGGCTATGTTGAGTCAAAACCTTTTTTCTTTAAAGAAAAAATTGCTTTAAAATCTAATGCCATAGTTCTCCAAAGACAAGATGGTCAACAATATCGCCGTTTAACAATGATTCCGCAAGTAAATATTCCCTTTAATTTAAAAGGAAACTTAGTTAATTTAATTGCTAAATTTCAAAATGATTATTACTGGCTTGAAGATAATTCTAAACAAGCACGGGTTAATAATTTTGAAAAAACTCAAGCAAATTACAAAACTGAATTATCTTTAAATTGGCGATTACCAATGGTACGCAAGTCAAAATCAAGTACTTTGATGATTGAGCCAATGGCAAGTATAGTTTCAACTGGAAATAAAAAGGACTTCAGTAAATTACCCAATGAAGATAGTAATAATGGCGAATTAAGTTTTAGTAATTTATTTATCGCTGACCGTATTGCAGGATATGACCGAAACGAATTAGGTGAACGCTTGAGTTATGGTGTACGATCATCTTTTTTTAATAAGTTTGGTGAATTTGGATTATTTACAGGGCAAAGTTTGCGGATAAGCAATTCATCTCAAGATGTTGATATTAGAGGGTTTGCTAATAATAATAAATCTAACATTGTTGGTCAAACTTTATATAAAGCAAAAAAATATTTTTCATTAATCTATCTCTTTCAACTTAATGAATCTAACTATGTAAATGAAGTAAATCAGTTAAGTAGCTATTTGACTTTTGAACAATTTTCAATAAATGGCGATTATTTATTAATAAAGAAAACTTCACTAAATTTAACCCAAAAAGAGCAAATTTCGTTAAATGGCATCATAAATTTAAGCAGGCAATGGAAGGTTAAATTATTTGCAAATCATGACCTAGTCCTTGCAAGAACTCTATCGCGAGGAATAAGTTTTTATCGTGATGGTTGTTGCACAATGTTTGGTTTTTCCATATCAGAAAATAATCCTAGTAACTTAACTAAACCGCAAAAAACTTTTAACCTTAATCTTTCATTTAAAAATTTATAATTATATTCTCTAAAAAACTTAAAAACTTTTAACCGTAAAATTTATGACAAAAATAACAACTGACGCATCATTCAAAGATGAAATATTAAATTCTAGTAAACCAGTATTGGTTGATTTTTGGGCTCCTTGGTGCGGGCCATGTCGCCAATTATCACCAATTATCGATGAATTATCAAATGACATGGCTAATGAAATTGATATTTACAAATGCAATGTTGATGATAATCCAGAAATGCCATCGCAATTTATGGTTAGGGGAATTCCCTCTTTAATGATTTTTAAAGATGGAAAATTAGCTGATAGCAAAGTTGGGGCATTACCAAAACATGCTCTAATAGAATGGATAAAAAAAACTATTGCATAAAAATTGACTGACGAAATTTTAGAAAATTTTATTAAATATCGACATAAAATTTTAAAAAATTCATGGCAAATATCATTGCAAGAATTGCAGTTATTTTGCAATTGTAAGAAAATTGTAATTGGTTGTGAGTTAGAATTTTATCTACTGGATCCAAATCTAGAATCTGTAAGTTCAAATGCCGTTAATGATTTTATTGATCAATTTAAAAAAAATGATTTATTATCATCAATTTGTGAAGTTAAAAAAGAGCGCGGTAGATCTCAAATCGAAATTGCTACAATACCCTATGATGATATAATAAAATTATCTAAGGATCTCGATTTTATAAAAAAAACAATTAATCAAATTGCAAAAAATCTTAATATATTTGCATGTTTTAAAGGTCATGTTTTTGATAGGGATTGCGGAAATTCACTTCAATTTAATATTTCCTTAATTGATTCGCAGAGTAAAAATATTTTATTTCAAGATCCGATACTATTAAATTTATTTTCATCGTTATTACTGGATTATAGTGATGAAATTATATATCTTCTTGCGCCAAACTACGATGATTATAAGCGATTCGATACTGAAATTAATAAAAAACTTTTTGATTTAGGAAAATTTTGTGCACCTACAAATTTAAGTTTCGGCAATGATAATCGAAGTTGTGCAATAAGAATACCTAGCTGTGATAATAAAGAAAATACACGAATTGAATATCGAATCGCTAGCGCTTCAACAAATCATTACCTTAGTCTATCAGCTATTTTACTTATTTTAGCGCAGATAAAAACCCAAAAAAAAATATATCCACAAATTTTTGGGAATGCATTTGACGAGATTTATAATCTTAAAAACTTTACAAAAAATTATCAGCATGCGAAAGAAAATTTTTTTAATAAAAAAAATATAATCTTTAACTATTTTAATGATATTAAAAAATTTTAAACATAAATGAATTAATATAATATAATTTAACAAAATTAGTTATAACAAAAAAATTAATCAATCATAATCTGTTTTTAAGAAATATAATCCACATGCAGGAGCATTAGGTCCTGATTTTATCCGATTACGAGCTAGAATTATTTCATTTATCTGATGTGGCATAAACTTTCCAATTCCAACATAATAAAGAGTTCCAACAATATTTCTTACCATATGATGCAAAAAAGATTTGGCAGAAATTTCAATAATAATTTTATCATCATGAGTAGAAAAAACTATATCATTAATCGTTCTAATTGAAGTTTTTGATTGACATTCTGCATCGCGAAATGAAGTGAAATCATGTTGCCCAATTAAGTATTTTGAAGCTGAAATCATAGCTGGCAAATTAAGATTATTTGGAACATGCCAAGCTCGAAATTTATCTAATGCTAAGATAGCCTTACGATTAATGATTTCATAGCGATAATAACGCATTTTGGCGCTAAAACGAGCATGAAAATTTTCATCTACCAATTGACAATTTAATGCAGAAATTGCGTCATTATTTAATCGTAAAAAATGATTTAATCCTGCACAAATTTGATATGAGGAAAACTTTTTTAATAAATTAAAATGAATAGTTTGATTTAAAGCGTGAACACCTGCATCAGTTCTTCCAGATGGAGTAATTTCAGTGTCATGAAGACTTAATTGCTGAATCGCTAATAACAGAGAGCCTTCAATGGTTTTTAAATTATTATGATTTTGACTTTGAAAACCAAAATAATTTGTTCCGTCATACTCAATATCAAGTCGGTATTTTTGAATTAATTGTTCCATTCCTCAAAGCGTGCAATGTTTTTGTAAATTGAATTTTTTGTTTTTTGATTGGCAATAAAAGCTTTATTCAAAATAAAAAAATTCTCAAAAATTTCATCAAGAGTTTTTTGCGTATTTTTTATTAAATCATTAAGGTTAATTTTGGAATCAATAATCTCAGTAATATTTTTTTCATCTTTAATCGATAAATGCCAATAATTTAAATCCTTAACTTGTTCAATACTACAAAAATCACTA
This sequence comes from Rickettsia typhi, assembly GCA_945901265.1. Lineage (GTDB taxonomy): Bacteria > Pseudomonadota > Alphaproteobacteria > Rickettsiales > UBA1997 > CAILUF01. The sequence goes on along the minus strand of CAMDJZ010000013.1, from coordinate 9,487 downwards.
TTAATAAGCAATAGAGCTGAAAGAGTTAATTGCATTTCATCACCTAAAACAACTGATTTCTTTGTTGGAACTGCACCTGTTTTATAATCTAAAATTTTAATATTGTTAAATTGATCAATAAGAATGCGATCAATTTTACCATTAATTTCAAGATTATTAAAAGTAAAGCTTACAGATTTTTCAAGGAGATTTCTGTAATTTAAAAACTCAATATTTTCAAGTAAAAAATTTTTAAAAATTTTTTCAAATCTTGCATACCATGTATATAATGCCTCTTGATTGTTAAAATATAATTTAAAAATATCACAAAATTTTTTCTGATTAGAATTGTTTGTTATATATAACTCTAAGGCTTTATGGATAAAAGTTCCAAACTCTCGATTATTTGGTTGATAATCGAGGCAATTAAGTTCATATAGTTTTAAAATTTTTTCACAGTAAAAGCTGTAAGGATCATTATGTAATTTTGATATTGAAGTAATGCTAAGTTTTGTGGGTAAAAATTCTTTACCAACCTCTAAGGCAGGAATATTGATTTTAAAAAAATTGATATTAGCAAAATTATTTTCAAATTTTTTTATGGTAACTAGATTGTTGATATCAATTTTTTTTATTAAGGTTTTAAATTTTTGTAAGAAAGGCGAGGCAATTCTAATATCATTTGAATTTTTTACTGATCGCGATAAAACTATTTTTTTATTTCCTAAATAATGGCAAAAATCAAAAGCATTTTGACCAATTTTTTTACTTTGTCGATCAATTCCTAATTCTCGTGAAATTTGTTTGCCAAGCCAGTTATCTTCTATGATTTGCGGGAAATCACCATAATTTAATCCACATATAAAAACTAAATCAAAATTTAATAATCTTGCCTCGATATTTGATAATATTTTTACACAAGATTGAGGGTTTGAATCTTCAAAATATGAAATTTGTGAACATAAAAATTCAAATTCATTGGCACTTTCAATTTGGTAATTTAAATGCTCTAAATTGGAAAAAAAAAGTGTTATTTCTTCGCTAGCTTTATTATTATAAACTAAATTATTCCATGATTTTTTAGTCAATTTTTCAATTGAGATTTTTAATTCTTCTATGCTATTATTTTTAGGCAGTGAATTTAAAAAATTATTAAAAAAATTATTAATCTCCAAATTTTTTTTGCACAATTCCTTAATGCCTTTCAATCCACTATATTCACGACTTTGACGCAAAATTTCAATTTCAAATTTAGTAATAAAATTATCATCAAAAAAAGCAAATAATTTATTTTTAAATAAAGAAAGTAATTGCCATGAGTTAAAATCGCTTTCGTTTAACTGCAAGATTTTCAAAATAAAAACTATCAATTCATTACTAACTAAAATAATTGAATTAGAATTAAAAAAGTTAATTTCTAAATGTTTAAGTTTAAGTTCAATTGTTTTAGTTAATTCTATACTATTATTAACAATAGCTATTGATTTACATGAGCTTAGATTTTTTTGGATTAAATCAACAATTATTTCAGCTTCTTTTAAATTATTTTCAGCTTCAATGACAATGAAATTATCAGAGATATCTTTGCAGATTTTATCGATATTTATATGATTGGAAAAATTCTGCCACGAGATGGTCTCAATACTAGATTTTGTAAGTTCTATTATAAAATCATTACGAAAATTAGGTGCCAATATTTCGCTTGAAAACATTAAATCCTTAACGCTATTTTTACTTAATTCAAGAAAATTAAATAGTTGATTATTAAAAAATTGTGGATGATTTGTTGGTATGTCCCTACTATCAGTATTTTCTGCAACTACCTCTAAAAAATTGTTAAAAACAACAAAACCATTTTTTTTACTGGCAATTGTTTTTATTAATTTTTTCGCGCAATTTAAACTTCCCGTAGATCCTGCGATAATTATGGTTTTATCTGGTTTTTTTCTAGATAAAATTTCATTATATTTATCGATAATATAATTTTGATATGCGCTTGAAAAATATAAATTATTTTTAATTAAAGCTGTTTTGGTTTGGGTATAAAAATCCTTTATAAACTCAAGAGTTATTTGGCGATGAAGGGCTAAATTAATATCGTCAATTTCCTCAATTTTACTTAAATTAATTTGCTCAAATTCAATTTCATCAAAGATCTCCTGAAGTTTTATAGCTATTTTGGATGATTCTTCAAAATTTAATTTTCCAAAAATATCTAATTTGCTAATTTGGTGACTTATAAAAAAAATTGCTTCTAGGCTATCCATTTTTCTAGCGGTTAGTAAATCTGCAAAAAATTGCTCATCTTCTTGGTCTATAAATTCACTAAAATCTTCAATGGCAATATCACCCAAAGCCTTAATCTGAGGAAGTATTTTGCAATAATTATTTTTAGAAAATATATTCCTTAATTCATTACTTGCTCTTCGACTTGGCAAAATTATTTTAATTTTTTCTAAATCTGAAAAGTTTTGCAAAAGCCAATGATGCAAGGAACTTAGAAAATTATAGTTGCACGGAATGTTAAAGATATTATTTGTCATTGAATCGTGACATTAAAAAGTTTGTTGCATTTTATTTTATAAAAAATAATTTTTGAGCATATTTTTATAAAGTTTTTTTTAATTAACATTCTTTTTAATTAGGATTATTTAAATCTGTTAATTAAAAAATTCATTAAAAAATTAAAATTTTGTCGCTTAAATGACATTAAACCAAAAAATATTTGATGAAAATTATTGTTCTTGGTGCTGGTGTAATAGGCGTATCTAGTGCTTATTACCTAGCTAGTCTCGGTCATGAAGTTACAGTGATTGATAAAAATAATTCCTGCGGGTTAGATTGTTCATACGCCAATGGTGGGCAATTGAGCTACTCCCATATCACTACTTGGGCTTCTGAAATATCTTTTGGTACATTCTTTAATTCCTTTTTTTCCAGAAATTCATATTCTTCTTTTAACTCTATCAATTGCGAAACCTTGAGATGGCTTTACAAATTTTATAAAAACTCCAAAGCTTCCTCTGCCCGTAAAAATAGTCAAAAACTTTTTGCGATTTCAAATTATAGTCGTGATTTAATGAACAAACTAGTTGATCATGAAGATATTGATTTTTCCTATGCCACCAATGGTATTCTTCATATTTATCGTAATAAATCTACTATGGATAAAGCGATAAATAATTTAAAAAGCCTCGATATTAGTGGTATTCGTCCGATTATTTATTCAGCTGATCAATGCGTTGAACATGAGCCTAATTTGGTTAAGGCTTTGGATTCTAAAAAACTAGCTGGGGGAATTTTTTTTAGTGATGATGCTCTTGGAAATGCTTATAGTTTTACTGTAAATCTAGAAAAAATTTGTCGTGAAAAATATGGCGTTAAATTTATTTATGGTACTGAAATAAAAAATTTATTAACCAATTTTAAAAAAATTACCGCCATTAACACAGATAAAGAAGTTTTTACTGCTGATGCTTATGTTTATGCCCTTGGCTTCCAGGGGGATAAGCTTCTTAAGGGAATCAAAATTAATAGCGATATTTATCCAATTAAGGGTTATAGTGTTACTACAAAATGTAACCCAGAATTTATAGCTCCCTCGCAAGCTATTACTGATGTTGAAAATAAAGTTGTTTATAGTCGTTTGGGTGATATTTTCCGCGTTGCTGGAATTGCTGAATTTGGTGCAAATCTTCAAACTAATAAAAATCATATAAAATATATAAATAAAAATATGGTTAAAACATTTGCTAATTATGGCGATATTCAAACTTCATCGCAATGGTCAGGCGTTAGGCCATTTCGCCCAAATTCAATACCCTTAATTTGTAAAGTCAAAAAATATCCTAATCTTTTTTTAAATACCGGTCATGGTTCACTTGGCTGGACCTTAGCATTAGGTTCTGCAAGAATTTTAAGCAATATCATTGAAAATAAACCGGATAGCCAGTTTGAATTTTTGGCCGATGAAAATATCTATAATTAGAAATTAAATTTTATTAGTAAGATAATTTTGCGCGATCATTTTTGAATAACGTTTTACGTCGCGAGCTAAATGAAGCGATCCACAAATTACGATACGGCAAGCTCTATTTTCGATGTTTTGTGAAATATATTCCAGTGAATCAATTAGATCATCAAAGCCTTTAACATCCTTATCAAATTCTTTTGTAATTTGACAAATTATTTCGGGATCTTCCGCATAAGGTTCGCCATTAACTCTTACGGCAATTATTCTGGCAATATTTTGGAATTTATTTACAAAACTCCCCTTACATTTACCGCGACTAAATCCGCAAATTATAAAATTTTCTTTTTCATCATTTTGTTCTTTTAGCCAAGTTGCTAGACTATAAGCTCCACCTTCATTATGAGCTCCATCAATCCAAATTTCACTTTGTGAATTTTTTAAAATTTTATTAAGATTATTATCAATGCTCTCTAAACGACTTGCCCATTTAACCGTTGAAATCGCTTGACGTATAGCATTTTCAGTAATATTAAAATTTTTAACTTTTAATGCACATGTAATTGAACATGCAAAATTGATATATTGGTGAGAGCCAAGAAGTGATGGTCTTGGAAGATTTTCAAAAAAAATATCATCGCAATAATAATCAAATTTCTTTGTTTCCATATCCATCAAAACATCATAATCATCTTCATAAAAATAGCTTTCGATTTTTTGATCATCAGCAAGAATTTTAATAATATTTTTTGCAGAATTTGGTTGTGATGCAACAATTAATGGAACCCCAGGACGCATTATCATCGCTTTTTCCAAGGCAATTCGTTCAATGCTATTGCCTAAATATTCAGTGTGATCAAATGAGATTGGCGTTATGACGCTAGCTAATTTATTTTCTATGATATTGGTTGCGTCAATTCTTCCTCCCATTCCACATTCAAGAATAACAATATCCGCTTTAGTTTTAGCAAAAGCTAGAAATGCTCCAATCGTAAAACTTTCCATAAAAGTCAAATTAATATCTAGGCAAGCTAATCTTGTTTCGTCCATTATTTCATAAAGAAAATTGTCTGAAATTTTTTCGCCATTAAGATTAATTCTTTCATTGCAATGATGAAGGTGAGGGGAGGTGTATAAATGAACATTATATCCTGCGCAAGAAAAAATCTTTGCTAATAATGATGATGTTGAGCCTTTGCCATTCGTTCCTGCAACATGAATTACGGGAGGCAATTTATGATGTGGATTGCCAAGCCTTGATAAAACAATATTCATTCGTTCAAAAACAGTTTCAAAATCAACCTGTCTTTTACCAAGTGTTGCAGGTATTGGCCAATGGGGTAAATAAACCATTTCTAAATAAAAATTAAAAATTAAAGTTTTTCAAAAAAAACTTAATATAAAATTAATTGAAAAAATTTATAATTAAAACAACAAAGTTTATATTAGCATTTACGGGCTTTTTTTTCTGTACCGAAAGCCATGCGCAATATATTGATTCAAGAAAATATCATGATAATAAGCCTTTTATTACCGCGGAAGGATTTGTTAATTTTTCTTTAGCAAATCATCAACAAGCTAATTCTTATCAATCAAAAACTCTTAGTGATTCGCTATCAAAAAATCCTATTAGCTCTAGTAATTACAGCATTGGAAATGATTCACAAATATTTTTAAAATCGGCAATTAAGAATAATAAAAATCAAAAATTCGGCGCAATTGCCAAATTTGAATTTAATTTTTCAAGTGATCATATCAAGGAAAATCCAAATCTTGATCAAGTTTTTTTATTTGCTGAAAATGATTTTGGCAAATTTGAATTTGGCAATAATCAAGCTGTAAATCAAAAAATGAAATATGGTCCAGCTCGTTTTGCGCAAGGGTCGGGAGGAATTAATGGTAAATATTTACAATATGTTAATATGCCAATGCTATCATCATCTGCGAACGCAAATCCTGCGCTGTGCGATTCTTTCGGTAATTCATCATGTGCTAATATAAAATTACCAAGATTTATAACCCTGGCGCAATCGCCAATTGGTCATGGTGGATATGCTAAAAGTTTTTATCGCCGAGCTACAGATAATAATTATACAAATAATCACGGCGATTATTTTGCTTATTCTCGTAGCAATTTTCGAGCATTCAAGGATGATAGTTATGATGGCATGGAAGATGCTACTAAGATTAGTTACTATACGCCAAAAATTAATGGTTTACAACTTGGTTTAAGTTACTCCCCCGATTCTTCGCAAAATGGTCTTAGCGCAAATACAGCGCGAGATTTAGATTATTTGCGCTTGAAGAATATTTTTGCATTTGGAGTAAATTATGTCGAAGATTTTGATAATCTTACATTGGCAATTTCAGCCACTGCAGAAAAAGCTGCAATCAAAAATTCTAAATCAATCAATTCAATTCAAAGACAAGATCTTGCAGCTTATGATGCTGGTTTTGCTTTAAGTTATTTTGGTTTTAAACTTGGAGCATCATATGGCAATTGGGGAAAATCATCGCAACCTAAGAGTGGAATTTATTCCTGTCAATATCAAGCAAATGTTAATATTTCTTCGCAAGATTGCACAAATAATATTAAAAGATTTAGAAATCCTTATTATTATACATTTGGACTTGCTTACCAATTTGCTGGACTATCAACGAGCATTTCAACATTAAATTCTAATTTCCAAAATAATCGCTTTCGTGCTTTGTCCTTAGGTATCGATTATAAATATTCAAAACATTTATTACCATATTTTGAATATAGCAAATTTGCATTTTTAGTTGATCAGCCCAAAGCTTTAAATTTAGTTAATCAAGCAAGTCTTGACAATAATTCTAGACAATTTAAAAACAACCAAGGTCATATTTTTTTGATCGGAATTCTATATTCATTCTAATTCATGAGCAGTGTTGCAGCCCTAGATTCATTTATGTTGCCGTTGAAACAGATCCTCGATCGCGATGGGGTCAATGAAGTTTCAATTAATCGTCCTTATGAGGTGTGGATTGAATTTAAAGGTGATATGATTCGTGAAGAATTACCATCTTTTGATTTCGAACATTTGAAGTCAATGAGTAGATTGGTTGCTCAAGCAACAGAGCAGAGACTTAGCGAAGAAGAACCACTTCTTTCTGCTACACTTCCAAATGGTTATCGTATTCAAATTGTTTTTCCTCCAGCATGTGAACAAGGTTGCGTTGTAATTTCAATTCGTAAACCTGCAGTTTTAAAGTGGACTTTAGAAGATTATGATAAAATGGGAATGTTTGATGCAACTTCAGTTGGTGAAATTGAGGATAAAAATTTATTGATTTTAACTAAACTTCTCCAGCTCAATCGCATAAAAGAATTTCTTCAGCGTTGTGTATTATATAAAAAAAATGTCATTATATCGGGAGGAACATCAACTGGTAAAACAACATTTACTAATGCAGTAATTCGGGCAATTCCTCATGAAGAAAGATTAATAACAGTTGAAGATGCTCGTGAAATTGATTTATCATCCCATCCCAATCGCGTTCATTTGATCGCCTCGAAAGGTGGACAAGGTAGATCAAAAGTTACGACTCAGGATTTAATTGAAGCATGTTTACGTCTTCGTCCCGAAAGAATTATCGTTGGTGAATTACGCGGAACTGAAGCTTTTTCTTTTCTACGCGCAATTAATACGGGTCATCCTGGATCGATTTCAACACTTCACGCCGATACACCATTAATGGCAATAGAACAATTAAAAATGATGGTAATGCAAGCAGGGCTTGGAATGACACCATCGGAAATTACTTCTTATATTCGTAACGTTGTTGATGTTATTGTTCAGTTAAAACGCGGAAATAAAGGTAGAAGATATATTTCTGAAATTTATTTTCGGACATTGCACGATCCAAATTTTAAAAATAAAACTGTATAATTTATGTTTAATAATAAATTTTATAATAAGAAAAATGATTTTCTAAAGCTTTCACAAATTCTAAATATAACTAACTCAAAACTAATTAAAGATTTTGATCTTAATCAGCAAATAATTGGAATTGATACCCTAGAGAGATCCAATTCCAAGCAAATTAGCTTTTTATCGAAAGTCCAATATTTAGATCAATTACCAATTACCAAAGCTGGTTTTTGTTTTATAGAAGAAAAATATTATAACAGACTTAGTGATCAAACAATTGGATTAATTTGTACAAATCCATATTTTGCTTACGCGAAAATCGCTCAAGAATTTTATCAAGAAATAATACCTGAATTTTCTAAAACCAATATTCATCCGCAGGCAAATATTGGTAAAAATTGCCATATTTCACCAACAGCCATAATTGGCAAAAATGTTAATATTGGCGATAATTGTTTTATTAGCGCTAATACTGTTATACTAGATGGCTGTAGTATTGGAAATGATTGCCAAATTCATTCAAATGTTACGATTTCATTTAGTGAAATCGGCAATAATTGTATAATTCACGCAGGTGTAAAAATAGGTCAGGATGGATTTGGTTTTGTTAATCACGCTGGAATTAATCATAAAATTATTCAATTAGGAATTGTAAAAATTGGTAATGATGTTGAAATCGGAGCTAATACTTGTATCGATAGAGGAGCGCTAATTGATACCTCCATTGAAGATCAAGTTAAGATCGATAATCTCTGCCAAATCGCCCATAATGTTATAATTGGCAAAGGAACTGTTATGGCTGGATGTTGTGCTATAGCAGGTAGTGCGTCGATTGGAAGCTATTGCCAAATTGGTGGTGGATGTTGTATAAATGGTCATATAAAGATTGGCAATATGGTTAAAATTGCCGGTATGTCTGGTGTAATCCGTGATGTTGAAGATAAACAAATTATCGCTGGAATTCCGGCATTGCCAATAAAAAAATGGCATAAAATTAACGCCACAATTGTTAATTTAATTGATAAAAAATTTTAATTTATGGTGAAATTTGTAGTAATGATGATTTTATCGCTTATTATTACGCAAATACTCCATCTGCTTTTTAGCGAAGAAAATGCAGGTTTAAAAAAACGAGAAGAAAAAGTTTTTAAAGTAGTTTTGAATCAAGGTGTTATTGGTTGTATTTCGCAGGAAAAATTTAACGTAGTGCAGAAACTTTATGCACAAAATAATGATCAAGAAATTAAAAAAATTCTTAATAATAAAGACTGCTTTATCTTTGCTAAGGGCGAAGAATTTTCAGGTTTAGATAATTATTGTAATCAAGATAGCGAGCTTTCTGATAGCTATATATTTGGTTCAAAGAAATTCATGCTTACCAAAATAATTTTACCATGCTTTGCTTTTAAAGCTAATTAAAAAATTTTAACTTTTTAATATTTAGAATTAAATGCCCGAAAAATGATTGCTAAAAATATTATTTTAAAAATCATGGCATAATTAAAAAAATGGGGGGCTAAAAAGATGGCTTTACTCTTTATTCTGAGGGCGTCCCGAATTTTTTCTATTTTTTTCAAATAGAAACTGCTAAATTTGAGTAAAAAAACATGAATAAAAACTTGTCCAAAATGTCGCTTATTTT
>CAMDJZ010000012.1 GCA_945901265.1 Rickettsia typhi | reverse complement strand
CATTATTAATTATAATTAATTAAAGTTATGTTGTAATAAAATATAATCTTCTTGTTTATTTTCATTAACAACTATAAAACTATTTTTTTTAAATATTTTAATTGATGCTAAATTATTATTCTTAATTTTAGCTAAAATGTTTGAGCTTTTAAAGATTTTATAAAACTCTTCAATAGCAAGTTTAAGTAAGGGATCCCCATATTTTTTTCCTCTAAATTTTTGTGAAATTTGAATTGATATAATATAATTATTTTTAGAAGAATTTTTATCTAATTCAAATCTAACTGATCCAAAAAATTTCTTATCACAATCTTTTCCAATTAAGATTAAACAATTTGAATCATTAATTTTTTTAGTAAACCATTTTTTATGATCTTCAAAACTGACATTTTCTTGATTAAAGGAATTTTTTCTAACATCCGGATCATTTACTAATTCAAATAAATCAAGCATATCATCAATTGTTGCTTGGGTAATTTTTATTTGATTAATAATCATTTTGTTAATTGCTTTATAATCTTAACAACAATTCTTAAATCGTAATCATTCAAACCATAATAAACTGGCAAAGAAATGGTTTTTTTGTAGTATTCTTCGGCATTTGGAAAATCACCTTCTTTGAAACTAAATTTACTTTGATAAAAAGGTTGAAGATGTATTGGGATATAATGAACCTGTAGATGTAAACCATTTTCTTGCAACTTCAAAAATAAATCCTTTTTAGAAATTTTAATTTTATCAAAATTAATTAAAAGTGGAAATAAATGAAAACAAGAATTAGCGTAATCTTTCTCTTCTAAAAAAGAAAATCTCTCATCTTTTTCAAAAGATTTTTTATAAAATTCAACGATTTCTCTTCTTCTTTTTTTGAATTTTTCAATTTTTTTTAATTGCGAAATTCCAAGTGAAGCTTGAATATCGGTTAGGCGATAATTAAAGCCAAATTCATGCATTTCATAATACCAAGGACCGTCATTTTTAGTTAAAATTTGTTGATCTTTTGTCATGCCATGACTTCTAAGAAGTAATAATTTTTTATAAAATTTTTCATTATTGGTAGTAATAACTCCACCTTCGCCCGTGGTCATATTTTTAACGGGATGAAATGAAAAAATTGACATATCACTAAATTCACAACATCCAACTTTTTTTGCGAGATAATCAGAGCCGATTGCATGAGCGGAATCTTCAACTACAAATAGATTATGTTTATCGGCAATTTCTTTGATCACTTTCATATTGCAAGATTGCCCAGCAAAATGAACGGGAATAATTATTTTAGTTTTTTGAGTAATTGCTTGCTCTAATTTTTTAACATCAAGACAAGCAGTGCTTGAATCGATATCGACAAACTTTGGTGATGCACCAACATAAAGAGCGCAATTTGCGGAAGCTAAAAAAGTAATTGGCGAAGTAATAACTTCATCATTTGATCCAACATCTAGAGCCATCATCGCTATATGTAATCCAGCGGTAGCGTTGGAAACTGCGACCGCATATTTTGCACCCGTATATTTGCAAATTGCATTTTCAAACTCAGCAACTTTTGGACCTTGAGTTAGAAAATCGCAACGCAAAGTTTTTATCACTTGCCAAATATCACTTAAATCCAGAAATTGTTTTCCGTAATTAAATTTCTTCATCAACCTCTTTAATTAAATCTTTCATTTGCGGAATGGTAAGCCATTGAGAATTGTTACCACTATTATATTCGAAATTTACATCTACAGGTTTGCCCTTAATCAAAATTCGATCTCGTAATTCTTCTGATTCGGGTTTGATTATGTAATATTTTTCAAGCTCAATAGTACTTCTAGAATCTTCGCTTGAAATCATTGTCTCATGAATTTTTTCACCCGGACGAATACCGATTTCTTTTAATTTAAGATTTGGAGCCATGGCTAAAGCAAGATCGGTAATTTTCATTGAAGGAATTTTACGAACAAATAATTCTCCACCATTCATTGTATCGATTGCCTCTATAACCATTTCAACAGCTTCTTCAAGCTTTAACCAAAATCTAGTCATTCTTAGATCTGTAATAGGAATTTCCTTAACACCATCGGCAATTAATTTTTTAAAAAATGGAATTACCGAACCGCGACTTCCTGCAACATTGCCATATCTAACAACGGATATTTTTGTTTCATGCTCACCGCAATAAACATTACTTGCGATAAATAATTTATCCGAACAAAGTTTAGTTGCGCCATAAAGATTTATTGGAGAACAAGCCTTGTCAGTGCTTAAAGCAACTACTTTTTTTACATCGCGATCTATTGCACAATCAATGACATTTTGAGCACCAATAATATTGGTTTTAATAGCTTCAAACGGATTATATTCGCAAGCAGGAACTTGTTTCAAAGCTGCGGCGTGAATAACTATATCAACACCTTCGAAAGCTCTGTGTAAACGATCTTTATCGCGAACATCACCAATAAAAAATCTTAATTTATTTTGATTTTTAAATTGTGGCAAATTAGTCATTTCAAATTGCTTAAATTCATCCCGAGAAAAAATTATTAATTTTTTAATTTCGGGATAATTTTTTAATATTATTTCAGAAAATTTTTTACCAAAAGAACCAGTTCCACCGGTAATTAAAATTGATTTGTTATTAAGCATTTTTAAATTTATTATTTCTTTTCTTTAGCATACCACTCGTAAACCCTTCTAATTCCTTGCTCTAATTCAGTTTCGGCTTTCCAGCCGAAATTGTTGATTTTAGAAACATCGAGGAGTTTACGGGGAGTCCCGTCGGGCATTTGAGTGTTAAAAATAATTTTGCCATTAAAGCCAATAATTTTTTTAACTAACTCTGCCAATTGAGCAATTTCAATATCAGCTCCCGTGCCAATATTGACAAGCTCGTTGATATTTTGATTATTCATCACAAAAATACAAGCTTTTGCTAAATCATCAACAAAAAGAAATTCACGCAGTGGTTTCCCCGATCCCCAGACTTCAACGCTTGGTTGATGATTAATTTTTGCCTCATGGAATTTGCGAATTAACGCAGGAAGAACATGCGAGGTGTTTAAATCGAAATTATCATTGATGCCGTAAAGATTGGTAGGCATAAGTGCTACAAAGTTGCAACCATATTGCTTGCGATAAGCTTCACACATTTTTAGACCTGCAATTTTGGCGATTGCGTAAGCGTAATTAGTTTCTTCAAGTTCGCCAGTTAAGAGATATTCTTCTTTGAGAGGTTGTTTGGCAAACTTGGGATATATGCATGAGCTTCCCAGAAAGACAAGTCTTTTGACCTTGTGAATATAGCTTTGGTGGATGAGATTATTTTGAATTTGGAGATTCTCGTAAATGAATTCTGCAGGTTTAGATCTATTAGCTTCGATTCCTCCAACTTTTGCGGAAGCAATAAAAACGTAATTTATTTGATCATTGGCAATTTTATCATCGGCATTATTATCGTTTTCGTTTTTAGAATTTTTTTTTGAATTATTTTCTTGACTTAAAAAAAAATCCGTAACTTGCTTTTGATCAAGCAAATCAAGCTCTTGACGAGTTTTGGTGATAATATTTTTATAGCCTTGAGATTTTAGTTCGCGAATAATTGCGCTTCCAACCATTCCTTGGTGACCAGCAACAAAAATTTTATCTTCAAAATTCATAGTAAATGAATTGCAAATTGATGGAATGCGTAGAAATTTAAAAACTAAAAATTAAATTTTATAGTTTAAAAATGGTGGAGATAAGGAGACTCGAACTCCTGACCCTCTGCTTGCAAAGCAGATGCTCTACCAACTGAGCTATATCCCCAATAATTTTTTTTGATAACTTAAATAGATTTAATTTTTTGTTATTTTGGATTACTTCGAATTTAATTTCAAGAATTAATTTTAACTAACAAAATCATGATTTGTAAATATCAGTTATAAATAGCTAGCAATTAGTTAAAAATTTAATTGGTTTGCTGTTTTTTAAAAAATAAAATAGAATCCATGTGATTATCAATCTTAATTTCTTTGTAATTAAATTTGGTTGGATCAAATTTATAAAAATAATCAAATACCTTGCAGCCTTGAACACATAGAATTATATCTGGATTTAGATCTTTAATAAGATGATTACCTTCTGATGGAACTAAATTTTTATTTACGCCAATTAAAATGTGAGACCAAACATCAATTTCAGATATTTTTTCTATTTCACTTTTTCTTGCAATAATGTAGCTGTCTCCTGAAATTAAAATAGATTTTAATCCAGATGATTTAATTTTTTCGGCAATAGTATTTTCAAGTTGAAGTCTATTCTGATAGAAAGAGTAATAATTATTATTGTAAATTTTATGAATATTATATGATGATAAAAGTATTAAAATTAGGAGTGTTGGGAATTTTTTAATATAATCAAAAGACATTATTAAAAGGGGTAGAATTAAGATAAATCCTGCTTCGCTATTACCTTTATTGCCACCCATATTTATTGCTCCAATTATTCCGGCTAAAATAAAAAAAATCGCAGGAATAAATTTTGTTATATTTTTTAAATAATTCTTTGCGAATTCTCTGTTTAATAAAATGCTAAGAGATATAACAGATGTTATTATTAATAAAAAATATTTATGATTTTCATAAAAATCTTCATAAATTAATTTTCTACCCATATGGGATTTTACAGCATAAAAAAAACTTCCTTCAAAAAGGAAAAAAATAAAAAAATTTGCTAATAATACGCCAATAAAAATATTAAACAAATTAATGAATTTTATTTTTATTTGTTCTTTAGAAAAGATTATTAAGGCCACGAGACCAATAATCGGTGCAATAATCTGTTGTTTTGATATTGAAGCAGTAAAAATATAAAAAATTATCAATAAACTTGAGGTTAAATTATTTTTCCTTTCCAGAATCTTTATAAATGCAAATAATAGAAATATCAGAGCAATAGTGTCGGGTTTGAATTCGATAGCATAACCAAGGTAGCTGTTAAAAAGCAGAAATAGAAATCCTAGACCGATAGAAAAGAAAGTCATAAAATCTCTTCTACCGTTAGTTAATTTATAAAATTTAAATAGTGCGTATAACAGAACATATATTAAGGAAACTGCCATAAAAAGCATTATTTCAACCTGATATTTCGTAGATATAAAATTAACAAAAAAAGCTATTATCGATACAATTGGATAATAAGGAGTTGATGGGAGATATCCATCAATTGCACCAGTGCTATAGGCTTTGGCAAAGGCACGATCTGCAACTGCAATTGGTTCATACATATCCCATCTTCCGCCCTTGACTAAAGACATTGCAAATAGAATGTAAAAACTAGTTATTGCAAAAAAATAATTATATAATTGATAATTAAATAGAATTGTTAATTTTGATTTTTTTAATAAAAAAAATTCTATTTTTTTTTCAATAAAATCAAGTGGGAATTTGGTATTTAGGGCAAGATATTTTCTTAGAATGTTTATTGTAAAAAGCTTCATTTTTTATAAGTCTAATTATATAATTACTGAAAATTATTAACATAATTAAGAATTTATTTTATAATAAAAAAATTACAAATAATAATAGACAAATTTAAGTTTATGAAATTAAAAAAAAAGTGATATTGTTTTAATAATTAATTACAAGAGTTCTTTATATTGCTTAATTCGACAAACAAAGCTTGGGAATGTTTTTGTGGATTAAAAATAATATTGAAGAAGATGTCATTATTTTAACAAATGATTTGTCAGTTACAATTCTAATTTTAGTTAAATGAGCTTCAATATAAGCTGGATTTCCATTTAACGAAGATTTTTTTAAGGAATATGGGCAAAGAGATTTGTTGACTAAAAATTTTCAAAAAATGAGTAGTTCTGAACTACTGGAAAATAAAGCCAAATATCATTTTAATTATTTAATTATTAATAAGAAATTACCTCATAATTTTAAAAAATATAAAGCAATTTACAGTAATGAAAAGTTTGAGATTTACAAAATTTAATTTTAATTATTTTGATGATGAAGTTTTATGCTTGAGTACTTGAAATTTATTGGATAATTGTATATTTTATTTTAAATAAAAGTAGCATATTGGTTAATATTTAAAGAATAAAAAAATCTCTCGTGGATGTTTATAATTGATTCGCAAAGAGGCGATGCAATATTATAAACCTGCGTTTGCGTTATTAAATTCAATTTTTCAAAAGGGATAAAATCTTATTTTAATAGCTATGAACTTTAATGCTTTGGATAAATCTATTGCCTGTATAATTGGTTTTTATTCTTTATTTTTATGGTTTTTTGGTGTTTATGTGACGATTTTTAATTCACCCGATATTGATATGGGTGTATTTTATGAAAGATTTGCTGATCCTAATTTCTTGCCTAATGATTTTTATACAATGCTATCTCAACTCCTAATCCACGTTTTATATTTGGGTATTTTATTGGATATTTAACTAAAATTTTTTCTTGTGAGTGGTATAAAATTTGCTTCTTCATAAAAATCTTTTTGGTGATTTTTAATCCAATTCTTGCTCATCAAATGATCGTTTCATTCTTTCGTAATCAATCAAGGGATAATCTGACTTTGATCAAGATAATCAGCGCGGTAATGATAATTTATTTGCTTGGAGATGTTTATAAATATAGCGTGGCATTTTGGCCAGCGATTATCTTTTTTGTTTCTGCGCAAACAGTTTCATTTTTATTTGGAGTTATAGCAATCGTGATATTAAACAATCATTCATTTCAAAAAAAATATTCATGGTTATTTAATTTCGGAATCTTGTTCTTTATCGCGTCAACCTTCCTTCATCCTAATGTTGGGTTAATATTTTTTATTTTTTATGTTATATTTAATTATACCATTAATGATCAGATAAAATTGAAGCAAAATCTGATATATTTTTTGGTAATTATAGTTTTACCTTATCTAATTTTATATTTTAGTTTTACTTCAAAAATTTCATTATCAGCTGAAAAATTTATTGAGATTTATGTATTGCATAAATTACATTTTCCACATTATTTACCAAGTAAGTTCGGGAGTTTAACTAGAGATAGTTGGTTAGTAGTTTTCCTTAAAATCAATTTTGTTTTTGCTATTGCACTTTTAGTTGGAATATTCAAGAAAGATTTCCAAATTATTAAAACTGCATTGTTGTCAATATTAATATTTTGCGGATCTGTAATTTTACAATATATTGGAGTTGAGCTATTTAAGATAAAATTTATTGCGATATTAGGCCCATCAAGATTCCTGATTCTAGGTTATTGGATGGCAATGTTATGTATAATATTATTAATAGTTAACAACATTAAATATTTAAAGAAACATAAATTAATAAATAACAGCAAAACAAAACTATTATTTGATAAAATTTCTAATTTAAATATTAGGAAACAAAAACATTTATTTTTAAAAACATTTGCGATGTTTTTTTTCGTTAATATAGTTCTTTACTCAATTACTTTAGATGATCCTTTTGCTGAATTTGATAAGAGAAGTTTTGGACTGTTTTCGTGGATTAAAAATAATATTGAAAAAGATGCTATTATTTTGACAGATCATTATTCACTAACAATTCCAATTTTAGCTAAAAGATCTTCAATATCACCTGGGTTCGGCTTTACATTCAATGAAGATTTTTTTGAAGAACTTAGTCAAAGAGAAAATTTAATTAATCAAATGAAATCGCTAAGCAAAGAACAGCTTCAGGAATTTTCAAAAAAATTTAAATTTAACTATGTTATTTTTTTCATCAATGATCAGCATCAACTAAAAAAAGAAAAACCAGTTTATAAAAATGCAGCATTTTTAATTTATAAAATATAAATTTTAAATTTAAAAATTAGTTTTTTTAGCAAAATATTTTTTTATTTTGCAAAAATATCATTAGTTCCAAAGCTTGATATTGTAATGTTTACAGCATATCGCATCAAAGATTATATTTTGTTCTTTTAAATAATTTTTATATAAGGAAATTTTAGATTCTTGACCTTGAAGTTCGGGAGAAACCAAGCAAATTTTAAAATTATTTTTCTTGAAAAAATCAAATTCTTTTTGACTAATTGGTAATTTAGAAAAGCAATCTATCCAAATCCAATCAACCTTGCCAATCATTGATTTTATTGTATCCAAACCTTCATATTCAGAAAATCTTAAAGCGATATTTTTCTCACCAAGATTTGATAATTTAACAATCATTGGAAATGAGCAATCAAGAAAAAAATATTTTTTAATTTGATATTTTTTTAAAAGTTCTAAGCATTTAATTTCTATGCCTTCACTTTTAATATTCAAAATTAAAGTTTGGTGATGATAATTTTTTAAAAATTCTTCAAAATTATCTTTTGCTTCATTAAAAAAAGCATCATGTTCGAGGATAATTTTATCGTTTTGAGGACGAAGGTCAATCTCAATGCCATATTGACTCGGAATTGTTTTTAATTCATCAATTTTGTTGATGCGATGAGCAATAAATTCGGTCATTTTTTTAATTCCTTTTTTAATTTTAAACTAAAATTAATAGTTCGTTTTATAAATTTCCATTTATCAAAAAATGAATTATTCCATGAAGAAATTCCATGAATTCTCTCTGGAAATTTTACCGATATTTTTAAAATTTTTAAACGACAAATTCTAGCTTGATAATATGCGTATAAATCAAGCGCAAAATCATGGGGTGGATTTTGCCATTTGGCAAAAAAACTTTTATGAAAAATATTAGGTTGAGCATTGATTTCCCAAAGTTTGGTCTGCATTAAAATTGATTCAAAAATACTCATGCCCATTGTAAAAAAATTATCAAATAATTTTCTGCCAGTTCTACTTCCTTTGATATATAATTTTGGATTATTATTATTTTTTTCAATCAATTCCAGAGCTTTAATAACATCTGCTGGATCAGTTTGAAGATCAGCGTGAGTCCAACCGATAAAATCTCCTGTGGCATTTTTTAGGCCTTGTAAAATACCATAACCATAACCCTGATTAACTTTTACTTCGATAATTTTAAATGGATTTTTGTAATTAATTTTGCTGTTAAATTGCGCAAGAATTTGAGTTAAAATTTCTTTAGAATTATCCGTTGAACCATTATTAACAAGGATTATCTCAATATCATTTCTGTGCTTAATTACCTCTACAAATTTATTGATAATAAAAGGAATATTTTTTTCTTCATTGTAGCAAGGAATGATTATTGATAATTTTTTGGCAATTTCTTTTTTATAAAAATTATGCCAATAATTTAGGGTTTTTTCATATTCTTCATAATCCTTGGGAGTGCCCCAGCACAGATATTTATCAACCTTAAAGGCTTTAACTTTTAATTTATTAATTAAGCAATATTTGATAATTTGATCAACATAAAACTCATTGTTAATGCGATCATTTTTATCGATCATTTCTTGAGCATTTTTAACAAAAGTTTTTCCAGTTTTAAACCAAAAAGTTGATACTATCGCATGATCTTTGATTGGATTATCGCTGATTGGTTTTTTTACTGATACTGATTTTACTTGATTAAATTCATCAACATCAACCCAGCCATAGGCATTTGGATTTTGATTTACTGCTTCATTATCAGTGAAAGTAAAAACAATTACATCGCAATCATTTTTAATTTGATTAAACTCTAACTGATTATAAATTATTCCATTATCACAACCAGCTATTAACAATTCCTCATCATTATCAATAAAATTTTTTGCCAATAAACAAGAGCTAGCTTGACCTTGAGTTAGTTGCTCAATGGTAATAAAATTGGCATTGGGAAAGAATTTTTTTATCTCATTTTCTACTCCATCCTGATGATGAAAATCGCGATCGATGTAAAAAATTTTAGTATTAGGATTATTGATTTCAGGTAAATCAAGAGTAGCGCAAACTACCATTGGAATTTTTTGACCATTGCGATGATTGGTGGTAGGAATTACTGGTTTATGGATTTCATATCCTTCTTTTTTGAAACGAGAACCTTCTCCCGCCATGGGAATTAATATATTCATGATTGAAAATTCTTAACTATGTTAATCCAAAATAAAAATTCTTCTAAATCTTCGGGAGTTCCCCATTGGCAAAAAAAATCGATTTTGTCAAATACTGAAATTTTTAAATTATCTTTTAACATCAATTGATAAACTAGGCTAACATAAAATTCACCATTAAGGCTTAGATCTTGATCAAGGGCCATTTGAAAATATTTTTTTAGAATATTGCCATTTTTAAAATAATAAACTCCGGGGGAATGATAACCTTGTGTTTTTTCTTGGGTAAATGAAAATTTTTCTTTAATTTCCAAAAGCATTTTTTGATTATCAATTTTACAACCTGCGTAAAGATTTTTTGGAATTAGGAGGTGAGGGTGAAAGTTTGAGTAGCATGGAACTGATCCATCGAATTGATTGTCAAAAACTGATTTTTTAAAATTTTCATAATCCCAACTCATAAAATAATCGCAATAACTAACGAGCACTGGCTTATCATTGGCAATATTATCAAATGCTTTTGAGACTGCGTAGACCGGTCCTTTCTTATGATTTTCAATGGTAAGAATTTGACAGTTTGGAGCTATTCTTTTTAATTCATCGGTGATTATGGTGTTTTTAATATGCTCATCTCTGCAGATGAAAATAAAATCATCTTCTTTGGAAAACATATTTACAACCCATTCAATCACTGGCTTATTGTCAATCTTGATTAGAAATTTTGGATCTTTATAACCAGCATTGATAAAACGTAAACCAATTCCAGACATCGGGATTATTACTTGCATTTGCTTGCAACCTCCATGCGATATTTTTCATTTTCCATATTGGCGATAAAATTAATATTTTCTTGGCTGATAAAATTAGCTTCTAAGGCTTTATTTTCAATGTTTTGCAGGATATAGCTATATGCTAGAAAAATATCATTGGCAATTTTACTTTTTGAAAATTGTTCATTTAATCCAAAAACTATTTGATCGGGAAATAAAACATTTTCATTAATTTTTTGTTCAGCAATTAAATTAATTTTTTGAGGATTAAAAATCGTTAAATTTAAATGACTAATAATCTCATCATTTACTCGTTGATGAAGTTCTAATGCTTCATTCTCTTGATTTGCGCTGATTATGAGTCCATGATTTTGCAGGAAAATTATCGGTGATTTTTCTTTGGCAAGAGTTTTGCTTATCTTGCGTGTAAGCTCTAATCCTGGATTGCAATAATTAATCCAAATTGATTGCGGAAAAATCTCCTTTAAAATTTTTTGACCTTGTTTACTACAGCATAATATCAAAGCATAAACACTGTGAGAATGAATAACGAATTGATCTTGAATTATGGAATGAAATCCAGTTTCCATCGATGGTCTTAAAGCTTGAAAAGGAGGAATTTCTTGAGAAGATTCTTTGATTATTGATGAAAATTCTTGTTCATTTTTTAGGGCAATTTCAGTAGATACTTCATCAATAATTTTTCGGGAATTTTCCTGAGAATTATGCTGAGAATCTTGTTCTAAAAAATTAATTTCATTATTAATTTCTTTGTTAATTTTTTTGGCAATTTTTTGATGATTTACAAACGCAAAACCAGAATTTTCAGTAAGATTTTTTAATTCAAAACCTGAAGCTTTTATTGCCATGAGATTATCGGAAATTTTAACTGATATATTTCCTCCACCACCTTGCACATAATCAAGGCGATTGCCAATTTTTTGGGAAAGCCAAGCAAGTTTTTCAAGTTTATTTTTCATTGCTAATTTTTTCAGTTTGAATGATATAAAATGATAAAAATAATTGAATAATTCCTTCTAAATCTTTACTCCATATTGGTTTATTAAAATTTAGCTCATCAAAGTCTTGGCCAATTAATTCTGCACTAATTCTGGCAATTTCAATTTCGCTAATTGAACCTGAAATTTCAAGAAATTGTTCATCATTATCACAAAATTGATGAATTAAATTTAATGAATTTATTGCACTAAGCATTGCATCTAAAGGTTCGATGTTGATATCATTTTTAAAAATAAAACGAATTTTAAGGGAAATTTTTTCATTTACATCACCTAAATTTTCAATATCTTTATCAGAAAATAATTCGATTTTAATATCAGCAAATTTTTCTTGAGGTAGAATAAATTTTTGCGAATCATTTTGACGAGTTTTAACGATTTGCAAAACTTGCTCTTTTGAATAAGATCTTTTTTCAAAATCACGAATAATTTTCCAGTGCAATTGAAATTGTTCTTGAGGTTTTATAAAAATTTTAAGATCAAATAATTTGCGAACTTTTTCAACGTAGAAGCTATGCAGACCATCTAAGATAACGATTTTATTGGCTTTGATTGTTACTGGATCGCTAAATTTTCCATTACCATGATCATATAAGGATCGTTTAATTTCTTGATTATTTTTTAAAGCAGAAAGAAAGCCAATTTCATTATGTAATTTATTGGCGAGAGGATTTAAATGGGTAAATTCTTGCCAATTCTGATTTCCTCTTTCCCATTTATGATTATCGTCACCGCAAATAGTTGAAACATTTTTTGCTCCAAAAATATTTATAAGATTTTTAACCAAGCTTGTTTTACCAACGCCAGAATCTCCGCAGATTCCAATCAAATATGGTTCGCAAGCAATCTTATGTTTTTGATAGCTATTAATTCCTTCGCGATAAATCCATAGGCAATTCAATGATAAAAAAACTTGCAAAATGGTGAAGAAAATTCCAACTACCTGATCTTGATTTACTAGGTTTGGCAATAAATGATATAGGTTTTTTAAAGAGGCAAATTGGGGATTGATATATTGAAAAACTTCGAGGAAATCAGAATTCTTAATTAGTGCAAAATAGGCAAAATAAGAAAATTGTAAACCGAAAAACAAAAAGCTCGGAGCTTTTTTTTCCTTAATAAAAAAATAACAAAATAATGGAATTATCCAGTAATACCAGCCTTGCATTGGAGGAATAAATAAATTTATCACTCCAAAACTAAAACCTAAAAACATCACGAATATATCGCGATTATAACTCTTAATCATTATAGCTTTGATGATTAAGAGTAAATAACTGGCAAAGATGAAATATAAAAATAAATTCTCGTTAAATTTAAAAGATAGATCAAAAAGTTTATTTTGCTCTTTATTTAAAAATACCATCGATAAAAATTCAAAAGAATTTGCAAAAGATGAAATAATTGCAAGTAATGTCAAAAGCAATAAAGCTGAATAAATAGCAATATTTTGAATTTTATTTTTTTTGGAAATTAAAAATATTAAAAATAGGGGAAGGGCTAGAAGAATATGAGTTTTGCAGGTCAAAGCAAGTGCTAAAAATATTGCACAATAATAATTTTTTTCCTTGAATAAATAATAAAGCGATACAAAAAGCAAAGCGATAGGAATTGCATCCAACTGACCATGAATATAGTTGATATAAATTAGAACTGGTGATAACCAATAAAATATAAGTAATTTATTTAGATTGTTTTTTAACCAAGTAAATAGAATAATTAATATTAAAAAATCTGCAAATATAATAGGAATTCTTATTAAAAATAAAGCTAGGAATTGATTGGATGGTTTTATCAAGTAATACAGAGGAGTTAATATCCAAAGCATCAGGTTAGGATATGGAAAAATATTAAATTTTCCTTCATTATAAAAATGCTGATAAGGATTTTGGAAATTTGAATTACTATAAAATTCAACAAATGGTAAAAAAGAATCGCTAAGAAATTTTGAAGCAAAAAATGTGCCAAGTAATATTTTTACTATTAATCCAATCCAAAATAATTTTGAGTTAATTATTTGAGTAATGAGATTTTTAGAAAGTTCTGATTTTTCGTAAAATTTTGTCATTTATTCTAAAAGTTATTTTTTAAATACCATAAATTTTGTTCCAATAAAATTAATACAAGTTGTTATTCCTATGGCTAATAGATTAGCAATTTCAGGATTTAAACCAATATAATAAACAGTAATTTTTAAGAAGATAAGGCTAACTAGCAGTGAAGTCAAATATAGTGAAAAATATTTCCATAAAAGGGTTTTTGATTTATTATTTTTATTATTATAAGTCCAATTTTTATTAAGATAGAAACCTCCAAAAACTCCAGCAATAAATCCACATGATGATGAAATTAAATAATTTATATTAACAAAATTTAGTAGAAGATAAAATAAACAATAATTTATTATTGTTGAAAATAGGCCAACAATTATAAATTTTAAGAACTGATTTTTCATTGGCAAATTCATTGGCAAATAATTAAATTATTATTTTTATTAGACTAATTTTTTATAAATTTAATTTTTCAAACAATTTAAATTTATTGGCTATTTTATTACTTTCAAGTCCATTATTTAATATCAGTATTGATAACAACGCCATTTATTTTCAATTAAAAAAAATTGCTCACTTATTCTTGTTAGCTTATAATTTTATTGAATGATGGAAATCAATTAATGGATCTATTAAGGCCTGATGTTATTTTATGCCTGCATAGCAGATATATTCTAGTTGATAAAGACTGGAAATTTAACCCATTGTAATTTGGCTATAAGGAAATTAAAATTGAAGATTACGGAAGTAATATATTATATACAAAAAAATCATATAAATAATAACTAATTAAATAAAAATAATAAAGTATAATTAAATTAAATTTAAATAAACTACATTAACATGAATAAAATAAATATTCCTTACATCAAAAACCTAAATATAAATTTCATCATTTTTGCTTTTAGTTTTTTTGTTTTTTTTGTAATATATTTTTACAAATTAATCCTTGCCAATATTGATTTCTCTAATGCGCGATATATTTTATTTATGGATGAAATGATAAGTTTTGATAGCGTTAGAAATATATTTGAATATAAATCTTTTGTAAAATTTATAAATTCATTTTTAATTGGCATTGATATGAGATATGGCCAAATTATATATAATATTTCAGCTATAACAACTTATATTCCTTATTTGATTTGGGAAGATCAGGGTCAAATAATTGCCACGCGTCTTACTTTTTCTTTTTTTCTATTTTCTTCATATTTTATACTAGCTTGGTATTTGATTGAAAATAATTACCACAAAATAATTGCCTTAAGTATATTAATGGTTTTGCCATTTACTCCTTACTATAGCTCAATGCCTAAGCCAGAGCCATTTCAATTATTTTTTTTGAGTTGTTTTTTAAAATTTTATTTTGATAAAAAGCATGATCATCAAAAAAATTATAAATATTGGATTTTTCTAGGATTAGCCTTTGGTTCAAAAATTTCAGCATTACCATTAATTTTATTTTTATTTACTTTAGAATTTATAAAGAATTTCAAATTTAATTATAAAATAATTTATCGAAAATTTTCGTTTGTATTTCTTGGATTTGTTATTGCCGTACCAGGTATTTTTTTAGGAAAATTTAAATCTTATATAAGTTCAACATTTCTTAATTCAACTCATGGAGCTGATGATTCGACTATTAATTTTTTTAGCTGGATTAATTATTTTTATCATGATTATTTTTTGATGCCTAAATTTATGATATTTGTAATTTTTTGTATCTGCGTATTTTTATTAATTTTACTTGTTATAAATTTTGTTAAACAACGAGATAAAATTAAATATTTAATCAATTCCAAGTCTGTAATCATTGGAATTATAGCATTGTCATTTATTTTACCAATAATGATTTTTACCAAAAGAATCTGGGGATTTTATTTGCATGTTGGAACGGTTTTTATGGTAATTGCGTTTTTTAATATTTATCAAGAATTAGTAATTAGAAATAAAAAAATACGATTCTGCGTAGCGATTATTTTAATATTGGCTATTTTAAATATGATTTACTTTTTAGGAAAAAATACTTTCGCTAATTTTGATAATCTATCCACAAGATCAAAGCAAGAAGATCACCTTAATAAACAATCGCAATATCTGGCATTAATTAATTTTCTTGAGAATGAATCTAAAATTAATGGCAAAATGATTAATTATGCAATTGATCCATATTTATATTTTCCTAAAGACAATTTTTATTACAAAGCTAGTGGAATTTGGGGAGCGTTTACCGGATGGCATCAAGGTTTTGATTTTATAATAATGATTCGCCAAAAATTTGAGACTATGGATAATATCGCAACTACTAACAATGAATATCCTCAATTTATGCTTTCTAAGACTCAAAGAATAAAATATTTAATTAAAGATAATCAGAAATGTCTTAAAAAATTCTGCTATATTGAATTGAAAAAATTACCAAAAGATTTTGAAAAGCTGATTTTTTTTAAAAAAATAAATGGACATTAATTGTCAAAATAAAATAGCGAAGCTTTTAAATCCTTTTATATAAATACAAAATCTAACTTGTATTTTGCGATCGACTCCCAAAGAATCATAGCAGGAGTCGATTAGAAGTAATCCCTGATATAATTTTCTTCGAAGAAAGGCGACTAAGCGATATTTTCGTTAGCAAATTCAGTTGTTTTAATTGGTATAATTTGAATAGCTAGATATTATTTACATTCATAAAAAATTAATTTGTTTTAATTTATAATTTTATTTTTCTATGAATTTTAATTTTAATGAAAATCAAAAATTTAAAAAAAGCATTTAGTTTAATTGAATTGTCAATTATTTTAATCCTTGTTGCAGTTGTGATAAGTGGAGTTATGGCAGTTTCAATAGCTCAAATAAACAATGCTAAGGTAAAAAAAACTAATCAAAATTTTCAAGAAATTTATCGCGCAATTGGAGCTTTTTTATTGGCTAATAAGCGTTTGCCTTGTCCAGCGTCAATTTCCAAAAATATTATTAGTGATGCAGATTATGGTACTGAGATAATTGGCTGTAGCGGTATTGGCGTTTATCAATCAATGAGCTCAACAAATATTGTTTATGGAGGATTACCGTTTAAGTCTCTTGGATTAAGTGCTGATTTTGCTCAAGATGGATTTGATTCAAGAATTTCTTATGTGATTGATAAAAGATTTGCAATTGCCAATGAGGCACAGGTAAATTTTAGTAACATAACTTTTGCTACTTCACCAAGCACAAACACTATCATCATCAAGGATAAATTAACTATTGGTGAAGTAATTTTAACCACTGATGCGATTATGGTTTTGATTAGTTATGGCAATAATAAATCAGGATCATTTAATCCCCAAAATTCAACGCAACTTACGCGCTCTGTGGAAGCAAATGAAATGGATAATGACATTACAAATGCCATTAACGGGACCCCATCAACCGCAACATTTGATAATATTTTTATCAATCAGGCTCGCGCTAATTTAACTTTTGATGATATTATTTTTTATAAAACCAAAACAAATTTGGTCGAAGATATTAAAGCTCACCATCTTACTGCCTGTTATGATGCTGGACTATATTTTACAAATCGTAGCGCTTATTTTGATGAAGTGATTTATGCGAATCGCGGATGTTGGAATCCATTTGAGCGCAAAAGATTGACGCGAAAATGTTTAGCCAATGGAGTTTGGCAAGAATATTCACCTTGCACTTTTTGTACAATTGCAACAGTTTCAGGAGTTAAATCTATCAATGTCAATGTTGGTTCGGGAACTTTAATCTGTGATCAAATTGGAAGAAGTGGCTCCGTAAGTTATCAATGTTTTATCAATGGAAGTTTTACAATTACTGGCGCTTGTATTTAAAAATATTAAATTAAGAATAAGTAAATTATATTTATGAAAACAAAACAAAAAAACACTAAAAATAATAAAACAGCTTATAGTTTGTTAGAGCTATCGATTGTTATTTTAATTATTGCGATTTTAATAAGTGGCGCGATGTCGATTTCTGTTGGAACGCTTAATAATGCCAAAAATAAAGCTACTCAAGATAAAATTGCTGAAATTTATAAAGCGATTGGCAATTTTTTACTTGCCAATAGAAGATTGCCTTGTCCGGCATCGCTAAAAAAATTAAAAAATACCGATGCTGATTACGGAGCTGAAGTTGTAAATTGTAGTGGTCCAGGAGTTTATCAATCATTAACTTTTACGAATTTAATTTATGGAGCCGTCCCAGTCAAAGCTCTTGGCTTAAGTAATGAAATGGCTGAAGATGCATTTGAAAATAAAATTGTTTACATGATTGATAAAAGATTTGGTGTAGCTGCGGATGTAGTTTTAAATATTTTTAAAATTACCTTCGCTACCTCAGCTTCAACCGGTATAGTTACCATTATAGAAAAACCTGCATTAGTAAAGCAGTACCCGACTCTAGATGCAATATTGTTATTGATTAGTCAAGGTGCAAATAAATCTGGAGCTTTTAATAATAACTCTAATACGCAAAATACTCGTTCAATCGATGCTGATGAAATGAATAATGATATTTCAGGTTTTATCGATGGAACACCTTCAACTGCAACATTCGATAATACCATCAGTGCCACTAGTGATAATAGCGAAATTTTTGATGATATTGTTTTTTTTAAAACTCGTAATCAAATTGTTAATGATTTTAATACGATGTTTTTAATTCCTTGCTATTCTGCTGGTACAAGTTTTGGAAATGTAAGTGCATATTATGGAACTACAGTTTATGCAACAGCTTCTTGCCTTACGCCTAATGAAGATAAAAGACTTACAAGAAAATGCGAAGCTTTTGGCAACTGGGTCGATTTAGTAAGAGCTTGCCCGTAATATTATTTTAGAATTAACATCGTAAAAATCATCATTTTGATTATTTATAGAAGAGTAATTTAGTTTGATATTTATTTGTTCAATCTTTTGGGCTAATAAAAATAAATTGAAGTTGAAAGCATTAAAATCATTTCCCAAATGGATTACCTCAAGCATAAAATAAAAACTAGCTATTGTTAAAAATATGTTACGATAATAATTATTTTTTAAAAAAAATAATTATTAATTACTATTATTAAAAAAATTAGCAAGTAATTTAAAAATTAAAAACTTTTATAATTTATTAAAAATATTTATTTTAATCGTTAACTGGTTTAAATTGTACTTTGGCAGTTTGATGATTGCGATATTGTCTGAGTTTTTGAGCGAGCTCTTGATCTTGAAGGGCTAGAATTGCAATTGCTAAAAGTGCTGAATTTTTTGCTCCTGCTTCGCCAATTGCCAAAGTTGCCACGGGAATTCCTGCTGGCATTTGTGCAATTGAAAGAAGTGAATCAAGCCCGTCTAAATTTTTTGATTTTATGGGTACTCCTAGAACCGGCAATTGCGTCATTGACGCCACCATGCCTGGTAAATGGGCAGCACCACCAGCTCCAGCAATAATTATTTGTGTAGTAGTTTTTTCAATTTCTTGACAAAATTCGTAAAGTCTTTGCGGAGTTCGATGTGCTGAAACAATTCTAGTTTCATATTCAACATTAAATTGTTGAAAAATTTCCTCAGCATGTTTCATCGTTTCATAGTCCGATTGACTGCCCATAATAATTGTGATTTTAGTCATTTTTTATTTTTTAATTAAAATTATTTATTCCTTTTTTGCAGTTAGTAAGCCGTGCAACCGCCTGATCCATTAATTTCTCCGCGATCACATACCCATTCATGGGACATATTTTCTGTGTAAACCCATGTCCCGTCAGTGCACACATATCGAGCAGCACCACATAAAGCACCATCTTTTACCCAACTCGGGCAATAATATTTGCCATATTGATCGCCAACTACAATACTATCTCCATGATTGCTAGATGATGGAAATCCAGAATCTGCATCATCTCTTGCAGTTGTAAACATGCAATCTATTTTAAAAGATTCTACTGCACATGCGTCTGTATATGTCCCAGTTGTTCCAGGGCTAGGTGGGAAGGTTCGACCTGACGCTTTAGAACATCCATTGCACGCTCTGCAGCTTGGCTGCGGTATGCTCCAAGTCCCGTCATTAATGCATGTTCCGGTTACGCTTTGAGCTCCACATGGGTTACCACTGCAACTTAATATCACTGTGTTTCCAGGTAAATATGTCCCTGCTGCTCCTGTCAGGCTATAGGAGCTACCGGACGGGGCTCCCTCTGCAGTAATTGTGCAATATTTTGTGCATGAATTATTATCATTTTTGGTTAATTGCAATGTATCAACTACCAGGTTTTCACCATATACACATTTAAGAACCGGCGCTGATGTATTTCCTGTATATCCAGAGTTGCAAGTGGAAGTTACAGTTCCATTTAATCCTAAAATATAATGATTTGCACTGGCTATTGGAGTTGCGCTGGTAGCAGCTGAAGAATTAAGGCTATTTCCAACATCACCAGTTGCTACACAATATGGAATTGGGTCATCCCACTTTTTTGTAATTAAATTGCAATAGCGATTTAGAACAAATCTTCCATTAGTTCTGCTTGCAGAATAGTAAGAGTTTGAATTATGACTATTATCAGAGGTGCTGATAGTATTTTGGCAATAGCTGTTTGTGCTATCGCAATATCTTATTTCATATTCGCCAAAAGATTTTCGGCTCCATGGAATATTTACAGTTCTAGTTCCAACACCAGTTGCGTTTCTTATAGTGTGTTGAGTAACTCCTGCACCAATTCTCTCATCACTCATCAAATCATCACTAACTATTCCAGTTACGCAACCATTGGGCTTGAAGGCATCACTAGGAATATGTGATATGCAAGTAGCAGAAACACCGCTCCATTGACTAGCTAATTGATCTGAGTAAATTGATTTTTTACAGAGTCTCTGAGGTGCTGTATTTGCAGCTCCAGCAACATCACCAGTTCTTGTATCGGAAGCTATGCTTAAAGGAATTGAACTTGTATAATCAGCGCCGGTAGAAACTAATGTATATTTTGTTCCATCTGGCTTGCGTCGATGAGGATAAGGATAATTATAATATCCTGAATCATTACATGATCCTGAAACCGTTCTAACAGATTCACTTATCAATAAGCTAGCTATAGGCCATGTGGAAAAACCATTTCCTGAATTTGTATTAGCTCTCGAAATCGCCGAACAATCATTGAGACAGCCATTTTGTAAATTTGTCCAATTGCCAAGAGAATCGCAATCTAATGTTGGCGAACCTGAAGATGTGCTATAATAACCTAAGCCAGTTTCACAAGTTCCTGAAATTCTAGAGCTTAGACCATTTGCGGTAATTGTTGTTGTTGAACTTCGCGAGGCATTGCCTTCTGCATATTTAGCACCTCCACTCAAATCCCATGATTTTTGCCAAAGTGTTTTATCAATTGCCGATGAAGGCGGGATAATTCCAGGGTTAATTGCTGGGCAAGTTATTCTTTGACATGAATTTGTAACGGCTTGCCATTCGCCAATTTGATTACAAATTCTCGAAGGTGAAGTTCCATCTGAATACCCAGTAATTGCTGAAAATAAAGAAGCATTGGCTAATGTTTTTTTGGTAGAGTCAATTCCAGCTGATGCACTATAGCTAAATGTTGTAGTTGATCCTACTTTTTTGAATCCAGCAATACAAGCTGATGCAGTCTGAGTTATCGCAAAATCAGTTGTCAGATTAGCTTGACTCCAATAAGCATAGCCATGACCAAGGCCTTTAGATTCTCCAATTTCATCAACGCCATAATTGTTATCATAGAGGCCAGTTGGATTATCTAAGCCTGCAGAAGATATAGCTAGGCATGAATATCTCACACAGGCATCGACATCATTTTCAAGAGTATTATTCCATGCAGGGCCATTTTGAGTTAAGGTGCATGATAATTGAGGATAAACCTTAGCTCCTAAAGTCATTTTGTATTTCCAAAAACCATTGCAATTTCCTCGCGAAATTGCCCCAGCAACAGTTGCATTAAATTCGGCATTACCACGCGAAGGGTTTGCCGCTGTACCTTCAGTTCGATATTGATGGGTTGAGTGGACCCCCGTTAAATCATTATATAGGCTAGTTGCTAATTTATTTAAAGAATTAATTAAAAAAAAGCGATCATCTGGATTAGCTGAATTTTCAACGGTAAGATAGTTAATCGAAGGACAAGTATCTGGTAATTTTATATCCACACATAAACCAGCTTCGTGATGAGTTTCCAATCTTTCTGTTCTGTTAAGAGGTGATATAGCTTGAACATGTGTAGGAGTTGCGCCACCTAAATATTCAGTGCATGGACAATTAGGCATTTTTCCGCCAGCTGAACAATCGCCAATTGATTCAGTAGTATCGACGATACATTTACCATTTTGCGTATCAAATTTGTATGCGTAAACCGTGCGAAGTTTGTGATTAAATCCTTTGGTAATACAAACTTCGTTAAACCAACCATAATAATTATCTGAAGAGTTTGCGTTGAATTTATTAGGATCATAATCTTTTGAAGTAATATTCTTTTTCTTATTACAAGTTAATAACTTTTGATAACATTCCTCATGTTTAGATAAAACTGAATCAACTATATTTCCTGAGCTAAGAGTAACTTCATTTTCCATACATTCCATGTTTAAAACTGAGCAATCATCTCTTGTGAAGCAAATTGGATAGCCCTCTGGTGCTTCAGCCGAAGTGTAACAGTAAGACATTTGTTTGCGATCTACAAGATTAAATTTAACCGATAATTCATTTGAACATAAAACATTTCCACCGCAATTTAGGTTGTTAAGGTCATCCCTATAATTTGCTAAATATTTAAATCTTACATCAATGTTTTTATAATTATTATTAGCTGTGGTTAGATCTTTACTTAAAATAATTTTTTGACGTAAATTTTCGCGAGGCGTTGGAAGTCCAGCTATACATAAGTCATCTCGAATATCGCAATTATCAATTTCTGGCAAGCTTCTTCTAATGCAACCAATTGATGAAGGAGGATCGAGCAAGGCATTATTTTTGTCACGCAATTCTCTAAAAATACAATATTGCGGATTGCCAAAAGGATCGCTAGTTTTTTTTCCATAAATTGTAGCGGAATAATCTTTATTTTTCCAACGCGTGTTAAGTGTTTTTTTACTATTCGTATCAATGTTTGCTCCAGTTTCACTTCCATTTTTACCAATGTCTAAACTAATTAAACTAATGTCGTTTCCAAATTTTATTTCGAGCTCATTTTGATTGAAGTCTGTTTTCCCAAACATATATTGAGCTGAATTTTCGGAAAAAGAAGTTGCGCCACCTTTTCTTTTTTTGGCTAGGTTTATAATCAAGGGCGGAGAAAATAATCCCGGTGAATTTTCGTAATTGGCTAGGTTAAATAAATTTGGTGGAGATGCTCTAATTTGATGTTTTATACAACTTTCTTCTTTATAAAAAATACCATCTATATCTTTAATTCCATTAGATCCATCAAAAGTTGTATTTTGACCAATATATTTTATTAAGCCAAGAGCTCGCCAAACAGTAGCGCTTCCACGATCATCATTAGAATTTTTTCCATTTATACATTTGCTCGATGCTTTGTCATAAGTTCCCGATAAACATTTTGTTGAATCTTCCGCTAAGGATTCAGTGCCATTCATAAACATTCCACTGTAAGCTAATCCACCTTTCCAATCAAGCATAACACAAACTCGATTATCCTCTGGAAAGCCTACGGCGCGAACACGAATGTAGGAGTCAATATCTGCGCCTCCGCCAATTTGGCTTACGCAATCTCCTGAGGCATTGGTTGGATCTTGACAAGCTCGATCGCTATCCTTGACAATTACATCGCGACAAACATCTGATCCGCATACAGTAGAACAATCTCCGCAAAAACAAGTTATCCCGCATTCCCTTGCTCCACATGTTTTCTGAGGGATCATAGCATTATTATACCGCAAACATACCCTAACCTTATGTGATGACTTCGAATTGGGGCTCCAAGAAGTAGATAAATTATCGATATAACCAACATGTTCCATGTCAGGTTTTGAAGCAGCACTTGTTCTGCCACAAAGATAACCATAGCCTAGACCTCGGGCACCATGTTTTAAGGCTGGATCACAATAATTTGGAGAGCGTGTATCCATATTAAGATAATTATGAAAGTAGGTACTAAAATCTTTTCCAGTAAATAATTCCATTATGTCAGCTAGAAAAGAAGCTGCACTTTCTTCATAGCCAAAACCATTTGCCAATAAATCATCAACTGAATAGCAAAGTTCAGGCTGCATTCGTCGAAAGCTATTATAATTAACCACGCCTTGATTTACATTGTAAGATTTATCCATTGGTTTTGGTAAATAAAACCAAGCTTTATTAACTAGAGATTGGGGAACGTTGGTATTATCACTTGAAGGTTCTGATTCTTTCCCCGGTATTCCATCACAATATAAGCTTCGATCAGAATCCGAAAGTGTTGAACTATTACAATCAACTTTTTTATTACATGAACTATCTGTGCAAGATTCAGTGCATTTTGCATGCATTGTTGTCAATGCTTCTCCTGTGCAAGCGAATGGAACTAAGAGTATCCCTTTACAAGGCTTAATAACACATAATTCATTTAGCGAGCTCTTTGGCTGAGTTGTTTTAATTACGGCATTGACATAAGCGGAACTATATGTGCTATTTTCAGAAATTTTAGCGATATCATCACTAGCTTGGGGCGCGCAGGAAGTTGTAGGATCAATTCTGCAAGAATGAAGTTGACAAAATTTGTAAAGTGGACCGGACTTTTCAGTGGTTGCTGAATCATATCCAGACTTAATGGAATTAAGTTGAGTAAGATTAAAATCCATACATTTTTGAGCATTACCGTTACAATATGCTGACCAACTTCCACTGTAAAGAGAAGAATGCTTTAATTCATGCTCGCTTAGAGTTGTGCAGTTAGAAATTTCACAATTGGTGGGGTTTAAAGAAGGTAATGGTTTCACACCAGATCCGATTAATTGATGACATTTTTGTTGTATACAATTATTACCTGATGCAGTTACGTCAGATTCTAATGCGTTGCAGAATCTTATGCAATCACGATTGTGAATTCTATTATCTAATGTTGCAGGGTTTAAAGAAGAGCAAGTTGGGGCGCAATTCTTTCCTAATGAAGGCGAGCTAACTATTGTGCAAAGCGGTAAATCAATTAGGTCAAGACAATTTAGGCGGGGTTTTTTTTCAGTCCCAGTTGGTAAAAAATAACTCGCTGTACTACCAAATAATGGGTTTGGAACTGGATTGCAAAACGGCATGACATGCCCATTAAATCTAAATGCACAATTTTTGCCAATTTGAGCAATTGGTCGTTGACTTGGAAGATTATCGCAAGCATATAAGCAGTTTTCCCCTTCATTTGCAGTAACGCCAGATGGCAAAGAATTACAATTAGCTAGACAATTAAAGCCTGGATTTCTTTTATTTTCCAAAAACTGCGTTAATGTATGACATGATGGAAGTGAATATGCTAAATTGGTAAATAAAAATAAATTAAGAAAAATCAAGGCGAACAATGGAATCAGGCTTTTGGCAAGCTTTGAAAAATATGTAATGGCGAATATAAATTTATTATTCATCTATGCTAAAAATTGTTAGCAATTAAAAAAAATTAATAAAATATCTTTTTTAAAAATAATTAACTAAAACTATTTAAGTTAATTATCACTAACTAAACTACAAAAATAATCTCCGCGCTCCTCAAAACTTTTAAATTGATCAAAGGATGCGCAAGATGGAGAAAGTAAAATATTTTTTTTGGATAAGCTATTATTTTTTGCATCAAATAATGATTTTGAAAAAGCATTTTTTAAATCAAGGCATTTTTCATAGTCAACATTATTTTGAGCTAAAATTTCTGCAAAATCATCACTAGCTTCACCAATTAAATAGGCTTTTATTATTTTACTAAAATAGGGTTTAAGTGATGATATTCCTCCTTCCTTTGGCCTTCCTCCCAAAATCCAAAAAATATTATCAAAAGCCTTTAGGGCATTTTGTGAGGATTCGGCATTAGTTGCTTTACTGTCATTAATAAAGCAAATATCCTTAGTTTTTTTTACAATCTGCAGGCGATGTTTTAGACCCTTAAAAAGACAAATTGCATCGATAATTTTTTGTGAAATTAGTAAATGATCAAAATTATCCTTGTGGATTTTTTTATAATAACAAAAAATTGTCGCAAAAGCAAAAGCCATATTTTGATCATTATGTTGCCCTAAAAGAAATTGCGAAGTGAGGGGAAGTTTAATATTTGCTGGTAAAATATTATTGTACAAAATGCCATCGATAATACCCACTCCAAGTTCGGGAATTTTTTGAGTTGAAATAGCTAATAATTGAGATTGAAAATTTTGATCATCATTTAATTCATAAAAAATTTTTAAACAATTCTTATCATCAATGTTAATTATTGAGAAATCATCGCAATTTTGATTAGCAAAAATTCTTTTTTTAATGTTAATGTAATTAGCCATTGATCCATGTCTATCAAGGTGATCTGGTGTTATGTTTGTTAAATTAGCAATATCAAATCTAGTCTTCTTCATCAAGTCAAGTTGGTAAGAAGATGTTTCGAATGTATAACAAAAATTTTTATTTTGTTCGATCTCAAAGCAAGGAATGCCAATATTTCCTCCAAGCTCACTGTTAATATTTAAATACTTTAAAATAAAGCTGATTAGAGCAGAAGTTGTTGATTTACCATTAGTTCCAGTAATTCCAATAAAAAAATTATCAACAAAGTTGAGGCGATAAAATAACTCAATATCGCAAATTAATTCAGCTTTTGTTTCTTTGCAAATTTGCAGAATTTTATGAGGTTTTGGGAAGTAAAGTGGAATTCCAGGTGAAAAAATAATTTTAGTATTATTATCAAATTTAACTTCATCAGCTTGTAAAATTTTAAGATTTTTAAAATTATTTAAAAGAGCCTTTAATTCTTGATTTTGTAGTGCTACAGAATTATCATCAGTACCAATTATCAAGAGATTGGGAAATTTATTGATAAGAGATTTTAACGTTGAAATTCCAGATTTACCAAGACCGTAAACCACAAAGTTTTCCATAAATTTATATTTGTTTAAAAGGATTTTATTGGTTATTTTTAATGATTTTTTTTAAATAACTCAAGAGAGAATTTTATAAAAATTTAAATTATTTTTAGCTATATTATAAGTATTTTTGTTATATCCTAAGCGAAGATATTGCTTGTGAATAATTTTTATTTCCAAAAATATATGATCCCGAAACTAAAATATTTGCACCAGCTTCAATAGCCATTTTATAGGTTTCATGATTTATTCCGCCATCAACTTCCAAATCAATATTTCTATCAATTTTATTTATTTTTTGGCGAATATTGTAAATTTTTTGTAATTGTGAAGTAAGAAATTTTTGTCCGCCAAATCCAGGGTTAACTGTCATAACTAAAATTAAATCACCCTTATCAAGAATGTAATCTAAAATATTTTCATTGGTTGATGGAACAATTGAAACGCCAACTTTTTTATTGAAAGATTTTATTAAATTTAAACTTCGATCTAGATGTGTTGATGCTTCAGCGTGAATGGTGATGATATCTGCTCCAGATTCGGCAAAATTTTTAATATGTAGATCTGGATTATTGATCATTAAATGAACGTCAAAGGGCAGGTTAGTGCATGACCTGATTGATTTAACAACTTCATTACCAATAGTAATATTTGGAACAAAACTTCCATCCATAACATCGATGTGAATATAATCAGCCCCAGCGTAAGTTACCTGTGAAATTTCATCGCCTAATTTTGCGAAATTAGCTGAAAGAATTGATGGCGCAATTTTAATCATTTTAAAAATTATTTAGATTTACAAGAGATAGCTACAATATCATAAATTGGATGTTGAACTCCTGATATAGAAGGGCTTGAAGCAAAAATCCAACCGTAAAAAATTCGTGAATATTCTATGTGATCAGAACTTGAATCACGAGATTTATTTTCAAAAACTTCTAGCAAAATCTTAGTTTCGGGTTTTTGTTCCAGCGGAGCTTGCCAACATTTATGGGCTTTTAAAGTTATTGCGCCAAGGTTAATTTTTTGACCAATTCTTAAATCAACCGTTAAGTTTTTGGCGGTTGTTTTATTTAAAATTTGTACCAATGCAACTGATGAAAATTTTGGCAATTCATTTGCTTCATCAACATAAGTAACTCCTGAGGGAGCTGATTCAACTTCGTTATTCTTAACATTTTGAGCAAAGGAATTTTGCAGAGAAATAATAATCAATAATATAGATGATAATACAAAGTGTTTTATTAAAATATGTGAAGATTTAATCATAATTATTCATTCTTTTTTTTTTCACTAAACATGAATCTAGCTAGTAAATCTTCAAAATTTACAGAAGATTGAGTAAACACTAATTCATCACCTTCATTAAGCAAATCATCTTGCGATCCAGGATTTATTTCAAGGAACTTTGAGCCTAACAAGCCATCAGAAACTATTTTGGCTGAAGAATCGGATGGCAATTTAATTTTATCATTAATTGTAAATTTAATAGTTGCGCGAAAAGTTTTTTCATCGATAAATTGTTCAATGACAGTGCCAATTTTTACTCCTGAAATTTTAACATCACTTCCACCGGCAATGCCGTTAACATTATCAAACTTGGCGAGAAGAAAATAACCGCCACTATTATTGATTTTTGTACTATTAAATGAGCTAAGAAAAAAAAATCCTGCACATAAAATTACAAATGTGCCAATAATGAAATCAAAATAATTATTATTTTTGTTGATCATAAATTATAATTCAGGTTGCCAAGGTTCATAAAATGAATTGGTTTTTTTATTTGATAAATTTTTTGGAATGTAAGACAATTTGGTGCCAGTAAGATTGGGAATATGAATTTTTTGCCAAGAAAATTTTTTATGTGAAGTGTTAGCTTGAGGTGGATCATCTTGATTGTAATGAAGCCATCCATGCCATTCAGCTGGAACTTTAGTTGGTTCAGGAATGCCAAAATATTTAACAAATCTTTTATTGTTTTTATCAATAAAATACTGATTACCAAATTCATCATTGCCAACTCTTTTTAAATTAAAAAATAATTTTCTTAACATGATTTTATAAATTAGTTTTTTTAAAATTTTAAAAATTCAAAATTGCAATACAACAAAAAAACTAAAATTCTTTTTTGATTTCTTAAAATTTAACTTTAAATTAACGATATTAAAATAATTTTGCAATTAACAAAACTTAATTTTTATATTGCCTAAAAAATTTTCAAGTTATTAATACCTAATGATCAAAAATAAGTGAAATTATTTTCTAAAATATTCAAGATTATATCCTATAGAAATGAATGGTTGAAGCTATTGATCGCATTGGTTTTTTTTAGCTCTCTAAGTTGCAAAGCTTACGCTAAAAATCCTGTCTTAATGTCTCAAAAATTATGGCAAGGCATGACTTCGTTAGACGTGGAAATTCTTAAAAAAGTTAGTATTGCTTTAGAGAAAAAAAACTTTGAAGAAGCTTTGATTTACGCCAGAGAAATGAAGTCTCGCAATAATCAAAAACCAGATGCTAATAAAAATAATCTTGCTGA
Source organism: Rickettsia typhi (assembly GCA_945901265.1). Classification (GTDB taxonomy): domain Bacteria; phylum Pseudomonadota; class Alphaproteobacteria; order Rickettsiales; family UBA1997; genus CAILUF01. Next base: position 7,320 of record CAMDJZ010000012.1, on the reverse strand, counting down.
TGCTTTAATTGACGTTGTTTTGTGGAATAAATATAGCGATAAAATTCAACCAAAGCAAATTGCTTTTAGCGATATTTCAACATTTGTTATTGATAATCCTTTTTATCCAAACATTGCCGAAATTAGACGTAATGTTGAATTGGTTGCGCTTGCCAATGATATTCCCTATGAAGTTTCGCAATTCTATTTTAATAACAATCCAGCCAGTAATATAGATGCCAAAGTTTATATGGTTGATGGGAAAATAGATGCATTATCTCGCGAAAAAATTGATGAAAAAAAGAAGGATGAAGAGCGAAGAAATATCCAATCTCAAATTGCCAAAATTTGGATAAAGGAAAATTTTTCTAGCGATGAAGAGAGGAAATTTTTAGAAAAATATCATGATTTACTAACCGAGCCAGACCATATTGCCAGAATCGAGAGATTACATTGGGATAACAAAAATGAAGATGCTGCGCGTATTTTTAATTTTGTTAATGAAGATTATCGTAATCTTTTTAGTGCAATTTTAGAAATACAAAATTCCCCAAAATCTATCGAGCGCATTATTAGCTCAGTTCCAAGAAAATTAAGGGCAAATGAGATATTAATTCATCGACAAATTTTATGGCTAAAATCAAAAGATAAAATTAATGATTTGATTGATTTATTAACTGATTTACCGATAAAGACTAAATATCCGGATAAATGGTGGAGTTTGCGAAAGCTTTATGGACGTGAGATGATTAAGCGAAAAAAATTTAAAATTGCTTACGAAATTTTTGCGAATCATAATTTACCAACATCTTCTGTTGATTTTTGGGAAGCTGAATGGACGGCTGGATGGATAGCTCTTCGCTTTAATAACAAGGTTGATTTAGCTCAAAAACATTTTGATTATTTTTATAAAAATGTTTCACAGCCAGTTACTCTTGCGCGCGGAGCTTATTGGTTGGGAATGGTTTACGAGGCTCAAAAACAAAAAAATAAAGCAATTGAATGGTATAAGATTGGCGCTAAATATCCTACTTTTTTTTACGGACAATTGGCAATTCACAAACATCGCACTATTGATCCAGTTAGCGCGCAAGATGACATTATTTTGCCAAAGAATCCTGATATAACTGGTCGTGATATTATAAGAATTTCCGAATCAAGAGCTACGCAAGTTGCTTACTTATTGGCAATAACAGGCAACAAACAAGATGCTACCAAAATTTTTGAGTGGATAGTTAATAACTCTCCAACTGAAGGTCAAATAGCGGTTATTATGAAAATCGTTAATGAAATTGGTGATCGCCAAATTGATGCAAAAATTTCTAAAGTTGCATCGCGTAAAAATGTATTTTTTATAAAAGATAAATTCCAAATTATTAAAGAAGTTAGTGCCGATGAATATGCGCCGTTGGTTCATGCCATAATAAAGCAAGAAAGTGGTTTCGTTCCCTCTGCACTTAGTAAAGTTGGGGCAATTGGTTTTATGCAATTAATGCCCGCTACTGCCAAGCTTGTTGCTAAGGAAGTGGGAATTGATTACGATAAGAAAAAATTAGCTACTGATATTGACTATAATGTCAAGCTTGGATCGCATTACATAAAAAAATTGATAAATCGTTTTGATGGTTCGGAAATGTTAGCGATCGCTTCTTACAACGCTGGTCCAAACGCAACGCAACGCTGGATAAATGAATTTTACGATCCGCGTCAAGAAAAAGATCTTGATAAAGTTGTTGATTGGATCGAATTAATAACTTATTCTGAAACTAGAAATTATGTTCAACGTATTATGGAAAATCTTATCGTTTATAAATATCTGATGTCGCGAAAAAATTACGACGATGTTAGTTAAATATTAATTAAATAAAATTATTAATAGTAATTTATTCTTAACAATTATAATTCAAAATTTATTATTTATTTATGTTTGATAAATTTACAGAAGAATGCGGAATTTTTGGAATTTTCGGTTCAAAAGATAGCGCTATAAATACTACTCTTGGACTGCATGCCCTTCAGCATCGCGGTCAAGAGGCAGCAGGTATTGTCACATTCGATTCAAATCAGATTGCTAATCCAAATTTTCATTTTGCAGATGGGCTAGTTGCTGATAATTTTACTTCGCAAGAAATCTTAAAAAAATTAAAAGGTGATATCGCCATTGGTCATGTACGCTATTCAACTGCTGGTAAAAAAACTGCTCAAAATTATCAGCCAATTATCGCTGAGCTTGACTTGGGATTTATCGCTGTTGCGCATAATGGTAATTTAACTAATGCCAAAACATTGCGATCAAAATTAATAAAACATGGTGCAATTTTTCAAACCACAATGGATACGGAAGTGATCCTTCATCTCATTGCACTGAGCAGTAAAACTAGTTTGAATGATAAAATTATTGAAGCAGTTGAGCAAATTCAAGGCGCATTTTCTTTGTTGGTAGTTCATCAAAATGGAATTATCGCCATTCGAGATTCTTACGGTGTTCGTCCGCTTTCAATTGCGCAACTTGGGGATTCAATTGCAATTGCCTCCGAAACTTGTGCGTTTGATATTATCGGTGCAAAGTTTCAGCGCGATCTAGCTGGTGGAGAAATGTTAATAATTAGCAATAACGGTTTAGAATCATTATTTCCTTTTTCAAAAAAACCATCAAAGTTTTGTATTTTTGAATATGTTTACTTCTCTCGTCCCGATAGTATTTTAGAGGGTAGAAATGTTTATCAGGTAAGAAAAAATATTGGCATTGAATTAGCCAAAGAATTTAAAATTGATGCCGATGTTGTTGTTCCTATCCCTGATTCCGGGGTTCCAGCAGCAATTGGATTTTCAATGCAATCAAAAATTCCTTTTGAGCTTGGAATTATTCGCAATCATTATGTTGGAAGAACTTTTATTGAGCCAACTGACCGCATTCGTCACTTCGGCGTTAAATTAAAACATAATGCTAACTTCGATGTTATTAATAATAAAAGAGTAATTTTGATTGATGATAGTATTGTGCGTGGAACCACTTCTAAGAAAATTGTCCAGATGATTCGTGATGCTGGTGCAAAAGAAATTTTTATGTTAATTGCTTCGCCTCCAACAATTTCACCATGTTTTTATGGTGTTGATACCCCAGATAAAAAGGACCTCATTGCTTCGCAAATGACTAATGAAGAAATTTGTAAAGTCATTGGTGCTGATCGCTTATTTTATGTTTCTATTGATGGATTATATCGAGCGATTACCAAAACTAATCGTGATAATAATCAGCCGCAATTTTGTGATGCTTGTTTTTCTGATCAATATCCAATTAACCTAACAGATTTAAAAAATAATTATGAACGATGATCTTTTTAATAATAGCAACAGCCAAGATTTTAGTAATTTAAATTCTAACGAAGAGGCTGTTGAAAAAAATAATAATAATATTTCTGCAAAAAATACTGATAAAAATATTATTAAAAAAATTGCCAAAATGAGTTTTGAAGAAGCTCTTCAGCGCCTTGATAAAATTGTTGAAATTTTATCATCACAAAAAAATAATCTTGAAGAGATGATCCAGCTTTATGAAGAAGCTTCGATCCTTAAGGAATATTGTGAAAAAAGGCTTGGTGATGCTAAAATGAAAATTGAAAATATAAATAAAAAAAACAAAGAAGAATAATTTATTGATTATTTTTTTAAAAATTTAACTCTGTTTTACTAATAAACATTAAATGATGAATAGTTTAAAATTTAAACAAATTCCCAACTTTTTAACTAGCCTTCGCTTATTGATAATTCCTCTTTTGATTTTGGCATTTTATATTCCAGGAATGTTGTCAAATATTATTACGGCTATTTTATTTGGTATAGCGGCGATTACTGATTATTTTGATGGCTATTTTGCACGTTTAATGAAAGCGCAATCAAATTTTGGTAAATGCCTTGATCCAATTGCGGATAAGTTATTAGTAATAGTTGCAATAGTAATGCTAATAAAATTTAATCCTCATAATACGTGGATTTTATTTCCAGGTTTAATTATAATTTGTCGAGAAGTTTTGGTTTCGGGACTTCGTGAATATTTGGCAGAAATAAGAATCAGCGTTCCTGTAAGTAAATTAGCGAAATATAAAACTGCAGTGCAAATGTTTGCAATTGGTGGTTTGCTTTTGGGTGAGGATGGATCTTCCTATGCTTTGTACAATTGGCTTGGGGGATTTATTGAAGTTGATATTAAATTTTTAATTATCAGCGCAATTTCAACGATAGCCAAAATACTTTTTTGTCTAGCTGCCTTTTTAACAATAATTACTGGATATGCATATTTTAAAATTGGTTTTAAGAATATGTAATAAACTTACATAACATCGATAAATTTTTATTTCAAACAATTTTAATTAACCCCGCATGAAAAATATATGAAAAATATTAAAGGCTTTTCATTGATAGAATTGTCAATTGTAATTTTAATTATTGGAATTTTAGTTGCTGGAGTTACACAAAGCTCAAGATTGGTTCGTCAATTTCGTCTACAAACCGCAAGAAATATAACAACCAATTCCCCAATTAATTCAATAAAAAATTTAGCGTTGTGGCTTGAATCAACGCAAGAAATAAGTTTTTTAGAAAGTGAAGCTCAAGAAGGAATATCTGTTACGAAATGGAATGATATAAACCGCATTTCAACTGATAGAGCAACTACTTCTGTCTTGGGAACTGCTCCCATCTATCGTCAAAATGCAATAAACTCTCTTCCAGCGATTCAATTTTCAGGAAATGGTTGTTTTATAATTAATCATGTTGGAATTACTAGTAATAGCTTAAAAACTATATTTGCAGTATTCCTTGAAAATAATAAGAACCCAGCTTCTGGAACTTATCTCTACGATAATTTCACTGTTCCTCCGCAATTTGCTTTTATTTTAACAACTACCTTTATGGGACAATTATATGCTGGAGCAGGTCTTACATCTGGTTCAACTCCCCTTAATAAACCTCATATCTTAACCGCAGTTCATAATACTACCAATTCCTTTTTTAGAATTAATGGTGTTCAAACCGCTACTGGCAATATTGGAGCTAATGTTATTGGTTTATCAACAAGACTTGGAGGGGGTGGATGTAGCACAGTTGGTGATACCTTTTACGGTTATATTGCTGAATTCATAATTTTTGATCGAGTTTTAAAAGTGGACGAATATTTAGATGTTGAAAAATATTTATCATCTAAATGGGCCATTAAAATTTAAAATAAAATTTAGAATTCTTTTAAGATTAATTGAAGTGAAACTATATCGCAGGATGATTTTAAAAGCTTAACACAATTCTAATTTTAAATATAATATTTAAAAATATCTTTTAATTGTAAAATTAAATCAAATTTATTTTATTGATTTTATTTTAAGAGATTTTATTTTTTGAGAGGATGTTTTTATTTTTGAAGAAATAAAAATAAATCAAAATCATCGCAATTATACTAAAAATTATTTTGATAATTTCTTTTAAATATTGGCTAATTAACTGATGATTTTCGCCAATAAAATATCCAGTAAGCGCTAAAATTATAGTCCAAATTGACGAACCTAAAAATGTATAAATAAAAAATAATTTCATATCCATTCTTGCAATTCCTGCTGGTATTGAAATAAAGTGACGAAAACCCGGTAATAGGCGAGCAAAGAATACAGACACCGCGCCATATTTTTTAAAAAATTCTTCGATTTTAATAATGGTTGCAGGTTTTATAAAAAAATATTTTCCCGCTTTAAATAAAAAACTACGGCCAATTAAAGATGCCAAATAATAACTAAAAATCGCCCCAAGAACATTGCCAGCAATTCCGTAAATAATTACTAAATAAATATTCATTAAATTTTTCCCGCACGCAATACCAGCGGGAATCATGATTAATTCACTAGGTAAAGGAATGATGGTGCTTTCAATAAACATTCCTAGAAAAATTCCAAGATAACCAATATCAGCCATGATTTCAGCGGTAAGATCAACGATAATTTTTAGATTTTCATGCATGAGAATTATTTTTTTAGAAAATTATTTGTTTCGATTAACTCTTTGACATTTTGACGACTTATACGTTTAGTTTCAATTATTGCACGAATATTTTTAAGCGAATTTTCTAAATCGTCATTAATCAAAACAAAATCATATTCGTTATAATGACTAATTTCTTGAAGGGCTTCTTGCATTCTTTGGGCAACGATTTCTTCGCTATCCTGTGCTCGAGCGCGAAGCCTCCTTTCAAGTTCTTGAAGTGATGGTGGTAAAATGAAAATCGAAATTACCATTTCCTTTGGTAATTTTTCTTTAATTTGACGAGCACCTTGCCAATCAATATCAAAAAGTACGCAATTGCCTTTTTTAATTTCTTCCTCAGCAGTTTTTTTTGGACTACCATATAAGTTGTTAAATACCAAGGCATCCTCTAAAAATTGTTGAGAATTTTTCATTGATAAAAAATCTTCATCACTTACAAAAAAATAATCTTGTCCAGAAATCTCCTGAGGTCTTTTTTTTCTTGTAGTTGCTGAAATGGAAAGTTTTATAGAGGGATCGCTATTTACAATCATGCGACAAATCGTTGTCTTTCCAGCACCAGAAGGCGATGAAATTATTATAATAAATGGATCATAATTAATAAACATTTTATGGTAATTGAAATATTAATTTCTGTTAGTTTTTATAAATTATGTTATAAAAAAACTAAAATAAGTAATTTAAAACAATTATTAATAATTATAACAAGAATTTGTTAATTTTTTTATTAATCTTTAACGATGCTAATATCTGGAGCGTCAGGAGCTTTCATGCCAACAACATGATAGCCAGCGTCGACATGTAAGGTTTCGCCAGTAACACCACTAGCTAAATCTGATAGTAAAAATACTCCGGCACCACCAACATCTTGTAAAGTAACATTGCGACGAAGCGGGGAATTATATTCATTCCATTTGAAAATTAATCTAAAATCACCAATTCCACTAGCTGCTAAGGTTTTAACTGGACCAGCTGAAATTGCATTAACGCGGATATTATCCTTGCCCATATCCATTGATAAGTAACGAACGCTTGCTTCAAGAGCTGCCTTGGCAACGCCCATAACATTATAATGTGGCATTACTTTTTCAGCGCCATAATAACTAAGAGTTATAATGCTTCCGCCACCAGCTTTTTTCATTAATGGTTCAGCTTCTTTGGCAATTGCAACTAAAGAAAAAGCTGAGATATTCATCGTATTTGTAAAATTTGCAGGTGAAGTGTCGAGATATTTTCCGCGTAATTCTTCCTTATCGGAGTAGGCGATTGCGTGAACAAGAAAATCTAGCTTGCCCCATTTTTTATTAATTTCTT
>CAMDJZ010000011.1 GCA_945901265.1 Rickettsia typhi | reverse complement strand
CCTTAATTCATAGGCTTGATTTCGTAGCCTTAATTCATAGGCTTGATTTCGTAGCCTTAATTCATAGGCTTGATTTCGTAGGCTTGATTCATAGGCTTGATTCGTAGGCTTGATTCATAGGCTTGATTTCGTAGCCTTAATTCATAGCCTTGATTTCGTAGGCTTGATTCATAGGCTTGATTCATAGGCTTGATTTCATAGGCTTGATTTCATAGGCTTGATTCATAGGCTTGATTTCATAGGCTTGATTTCATAGGCTTGATTTCATAGGCTTGATTCATAGGCTAAAACGAGATTTAATTCATATAAATCCAAAATAATCTATTGAGTTTTAGCAAAGCTATAGATCACTTTGCAAAAAAAATAATCCGATTAATTATCCTGTCTCAAAAAAAATTTTTTTGTAATTTTTTTTTCGAAAACTAAAAAATTATTTTACTCATAGTTGAATCCGTTTATTTTATTCCTAGAAATCTAAAATTTTAATTGATTATTAAATAAAAAATTAAGTATGAAATACTTTAATAAATTTAACACCAAACAAGCATTTACTTTGATTGAATTATCGATCGTACTATTGATTGTTGGGATTTTAATCACTGGAGTTGTGACTTACTCTAGATTGGTTAAACAGATGAAACTTACAACAATAAAACAAATTACTTATAGCTCACCTGTTGCAGGAATTAAGGGTTTGTCACTATGGCTTGAAACTACTCTTGACAATTCACTTACCGGAGCAGTTAACCCAATTAACCCCGATGAAAATGAAAAAATTATTTCGTGGAATGATATAAATCCCCAAACTTCAACTCGTGTTATTGTATCGCAATCAACTGATAGTTTACGTCCAACCTTAACCACCACTGGAACTCTGAATGAACTTCCAGGTATTAAATTCGACGGTACTCAATATCTCTCAACTATAAAAGCCAATGGTGGAAATATTCCTCTTAATGCCGGGGATGATAGCTTTACTTTGATCACAGTCTTTCAAACCAATGTTAATAGCGGAGTAAATCAGTCAGTGATCGAGCAAAACTCAACAAACTCTTCTCAACCAAGTGGGGCAAGAGCTTCACTTTTATTATCAAGTCTTGCTACTTATGGTTTTTGTGGAGAAGGAGTTGATTACTGGTCTTGTCAAACTTATTTGCCCAAAACACCTTACATTAGCGCAATAATTGTTAATGATAGCGGTTTAACAAAAATTTATTCCAATAGCACTTCCAGTACTTGTTCATCAACAATTAATTCTAACACTCTAAATATTTCGGATGCAGGTTTTTTTATCGGAGTCAAGGGTACAAGTTTGGTCGAAAGAATGAATGGTGTAATTTATGAAATCATAATTTTTGATCGTGTTATAAATACTGAAGAACTTAATGATACAATGCGCTATCTATCTAAGAAATATGCTATTAAATTAAATTAAATATCGTTTATTTAATTTTTTATAATTAATTGTTTATTGGTTTAATTTTTAATTTTCAAAACTATGCAAGGATATACTCCAAATACAAGAAGCGATCTAGATAAATACAATATAGTTCGCGAAAATAGCAATCTAACTCACGAAAATATGCTATTTAGCGCCAATAACTTTGGCGATAAAAAAGTTGAAATTGGTCTTTATTCAAATGATTCTGGTCAAGAAGGAATTGCTGAACAATCAATTGGCTCTTATGTAAATGAATTTAAGCATAATTCAAGTCAAGATCTATTGTCAATTTTATTATGCAGTGGAAATGTTAAAACTAATCAACGTCCAACTGGAAATTCTTACAGTGAATTAACTGGCGATAGTCATTGGACAACTCTTCATTTACGAAAAGATCAAGTTGGGAAAATTCAGGCATTTTATAGCGATTCTCTGTCGCATGATAATAACGATATAAACACCATTCCAACTTCAGTCCTAAAAGCTTTAAATGCCAGTGGCATAGAATCAAAAAATATAAAAAAAATACAATGCGAAAGACAGCCCGATTATCATAAATGCGGTGATCATGCGCTTTTTAATGCATTAGCAATGAATCAAACAAATTACAATAAATTTCTCGCTTCTAATAGCGTCAAAGAAGAAATTTTAATTGGTGATGTAAGCAATCAAAAAAAAATTAATGTTGCTGGATTTTACAATCCACATCGCAGTACCTTAGCGAAGGAGTTCAATTTACGAATTACCAATTATACTCCTCCTCAAAGCCAACAGACTCAACAACCTTTTGTAAATTCATCAACAAGTCAAACTGACCAAAATATTATAGTAGCTCGATTTGATAAACTTGATGAAAATTTAAAAAAGTATAATGCATTAAAAAATACTTACGACTCTAATAATTATGAGTCAATGATTGATAGAGCTATTTCTTTAAGCTTAATAGAACAACAAAATCTTGAATTATTAGAAAAATTTAAAAATCAGATTCAGCCTTTTGCAGATAAAATCACGGAAAAAGATTTCGCTAAAAATTTCGTTAACGATATTTCTAGCCCTTTAATTGCAGCGAATCTTGAAAAATTTTTACCTTTACTTAAAGAAATGAAAATGAATCCAAGCATAATACAAGATACCTCATTTCAAAAAGATTTTAGAAATATAATGGCTGAAACAAGAGGAGTAGCTGGTGAAAAAAATTTACAAGAAGCTACTATTGGTGTTAAGCACAGAGAATCATCATGGCAAGCAAAAACTAGGAGTAGTCTATCAGCTAAAGCAAGAAATTTGGGAAACGGCGAAAGAGTCAGATAATAATTAAACTAAACTCTTTAAAGATATCACTAAAAATAGTAAAATTCCAACAACACCTAAAACCATCCATAGAGCATAGTTATAAATAAAACCGGTTTGAATTTTAGAAATTCCTTGTGAGGCAAATTTACAAAACAAGGCTAGTGAATTAGGAATGCCATCAACAATTTTTACATCAATAATTCGCCACAAAATATCCCCTAAACGACGCGCAGGCTTGATAAATATAATTTCGTAAAGCTCATCAAAATACCATTTATTAAAAGAAAAATTGTAAAGCCGAGAAAAATTCTTAGCTAATTTTGTAGGTAAATTAGTGTTTTTAACATAGAACCAGTAAGCTAAAGCAATAGCAACAATACTTAGCAACATTGGTGATAATTTAACTAATGTTGGTGCATGATGAATTTCATTTAACAAATCTTCATTTGCGCTCGCAACAAAAATACTATTGCTAAAGAAATTATTTTCAGCACTTATCATATTAAAATAATTAGCGCCAAAATATCCAGCAACAATTGACCCAATAGCAAGAACTGCTAGGGGTAAAAGCATTAATTTAGGGGATTCATGAGCGTGGTCAAAGGTATGACTATCTGCGCGAGTTTTACCGTGAAAAGTCAAGAATAATAAACGCCAAGAATAAAATGCAGTTAAAAAAGCTGATGCTAAACCTAGTATAAAAGCTAATCTAGCGTAAGGAGCATGGGACATAAAAGCTGATTCTAAAATTGTATCCTTAGAATAAAATCCAGCGAAAGGCCAAAATCCAGCAAGCGCCAAGGAACCAATCCACATCATAGCGTAAGTGAAAGGAATTTTTTTATAAATTCCGCCCATATTACGAATATCTTGCTCGTGGTGCATAGCATGAATTACACTTCCGGCAGACAGAAATAACAAGGCTTTAAAAAATGCGTGAGTTGCAAGGTGAAAAATTGCCGGACTATATGCCGAAACGCCGCAGGCAAAAAACATATAGCCAAGTTGCGAACAAGTCGAATAAGCAATAATTTTTTTAATATCATTTTGCGTTAAGGCAATTGTTGCCGAAAAGAATGCTGTCAAGGCTCCAACAATAGTTACAAAATTTAAAGCAATTGGCGATAATTCAAAAAGTGGTGAGCAACGAATCACTAAAAAAACACCTGCTGTAACCATAGTAGCTGCATGAATTAATGCCGAAACTGGCGTTGGACCTTCCATCGCATCAGCCAGCCAAACGTGCAAACCAAGTTGCGCAGACTTTCCCATCGCACCAATAAAAAGTAAAATACAAATGCAATCAATTGAAACGAACTCAATTCCTAAAAGGTTAAACCTATCCTGCAAATGATTAGATGCTTGTGCGAAAACTTGCTCATATTCAAGAGATCCAAAATTTAAATAGATTAAAGCGATAGCAAAAATTAATCCAAAATCGCCAACTCTATTTACAATAAATGCTTTCATCGCCGCAACATTAGCCGATTGTTTTTTAAACCAAAAACCAATTAGCAAATAGGATGCAACCCCTACACCTTCCCAACCAAAAAATAATTGTACAAAATTATCAGCACTAACCAACATCAACATGAAAAAAGTAAAAAGTGACAAGTAAGACATGAATCGCGCAATTGATCGATCCTCATGCATATAAGCGATTGAATAGATATGAACCAAAAAAGACACTCCAGAAACCACCACTAACATTACAGCAGTAAGCGAATCAAGTTTAAGAGACCAGTTAACTAAAAAATCGCCAGAGGCAATCCAACTTAGTAAAATTTGATTATTGGAAGTTTTATTTTGATAAACATCTGCAAAAATTAATATCGCGCAAATTAAGGAAATAAATAAACATAAAGATGTAAAGATTTGCGCAAATTTATCGCTAAAATTTTGTTGATGTTTATCTTGGTGATTATTAGGAACAAATCTTGATAGCGCTCCGCAAACAATAAAACCAAGCAACGGTAAAAAAACTGTTAGTTTAAAAAGCATAAAATTAAAAAATTAATTGTGAATTTTAAAAAATTATATATACAAATATTTTGGCAATATTTTGGCAATATTTTTAATGATAATTTTCTTTTAAAAATTAATTTAAGCAAGGGTAATTTGAGGGTAATTTAATCAAATGAGTTTTTGTTTTTAAATTTTTTTTAAAAAATTTCTAAACATTTTCAATGAATATTCTTTACATAAATATTTATTATTTAAAATATTAACATTAACTGTTTTAGTTAGTGTTAATTTTGTTAATAATAATTTTATTGCCCCGAATTATTTAATTTATGTTTGCCATTAATCTTAAAAATTTATAAATTAATCAAATCGAAAATTTACTTACCAAAAAAGAATTTTATATTTTTGAAAAAGAAATGCATAATTTTCAAAGTAATTATGAATGAGTTTAAGAATGAAACTAAAGGCAATTATGTTTAAGGGCATTGTAATTCTTGGCATTTTTTTAAAATTTTCAGCAGAATTTTTATCACCAGTTTTTTAATTACACCTTAAATCCAATGTCAGTTAAAATTCTAATAATAATTTATATAAACACCTAAACATAAAATTTTTAAATTTTTATGCACAATAACTTACCAAAAACCCGTGCCAATTCTTGTATCACCCCTACCTGTCATTTTCCAAACATTACCAATGCTATGTCCTCCGGGGTTATATCGCTCATCGCCTGGCAAAGTTGGGGTCATTTCGGAAGTTTGCATTAAGCCAAGAACAGAATGTCGACAAAATGCATGTGCACCCCAAAAAATTCCCGAATAATCACTTAAATTTTTTTTAACTTCATTTGAATTATTCCAGTTAATTTTAGACAGTTCTCTGCGGTATTTTTTGCGAATTTTATTAAAATCTGGATTAGAAATAATAAGATCAGGATCGCGTTTCCATGTATAAAAGTTCATATAAATTGCTCCAGCAAATTGACTTCCCAAACCTGACTCACACCCATGTTTCCAACCCAATTCAAATCCTGGACTTCCCCCCTTGGGCATATGAGTAAAAAGATAGCCCATTGGTTTATACCAATTATCATAACAAGAGCTAGTAAAAAAAATTATAATTATTGTAAAATATTTTTTTAGTTTATTATTCATTACTTTTATTTTTTTAAATAGTTTATTTTTAATAATATTATTTTTACCAACCGAGAAATTGTCCTCGCGAACCACCAGCCCATAAAGGGTTACCGCCAAGTGCCGATTCGCCAGTTCCACCTCCACCTTTTTGCAAAACATCGAAAATACCATTAAAACCATTACCCGTTAAACTTGAACCCATTATTCCATTAAAACCACCTCCCCATGTATCGTTGATATTGCCAGCATTAAATCCTGAATCATAACCGTAGGGATTAATGAATCTATCGAATGATGATTGGGGACCAGTAACAGGACTTGCAGCGGTTGGAAAACAAAAACCATAACCTCGCGAATGACCTAGTCGATATTCAGCGTTACCAATTAATTTAGGATCAAAACGATATTTATAAATTGAACGATACAAAACGTTACCACGAGAATAGAGTGCAGATTCACAACCATCCTTATAGCCTTGACGAAAAGTTGGCGTTCCTTCAGGAATTTTAAATTTTAACATACTATAAGTTGCCATCCCACCCTTGCTAAACATCTTACAAGATGAAAGTGTCAATAATAAAATTATAAAATAAAATAATAATTTCATTAACGAATACCTCCAAAAAAAGAGCTGTAAATTGATGATTTATGACGAACATACATATTTCGATAGCAATACCAGAAAGCGTTGACCCAAGAATCGCGATAATCATTATTTCCTGAAAATTTAAAACCATCAATAGCATTATTGCGATAAAACATTTTGTAAAAAGTATTGCTTCCACCAGAAGAGCCAACTTCGCAACCATCCTTCCAGCCACGGATAAAATCAGGTGAAGAATTTTTTAAGGTTTCAGAAAGTTCTTTATCAGCAACAGTTGGGAAAATTCTTGCCATCTTCGGACTACAAGAACATGTAAATATAAGCATTATTAAAAAAATTAATTTTGCGAAATGTTTTTTAAAATTTTTATTCATTCCAGTGGTGAAAATTTCATTGAATTGTAATCGACAAAAGTACCAGCATATGTAGCGCAAACGAAAAAAGCATTTGACCAAGCAGAGTTATAAGTTTGATCATGTTGATAAACTCCATTTCCAAATTCTGCCGATCCTTTATCTTGATAAACATATGAATTAGCAAAATTGCGCATTCCGAGTGCACTCCTACAGCCATTATGCCATCCGGCTTTGAATTCAGGTGGACCATCTGGAACCTTCATATTCATAGTTATTGGCTGAAAAAAACCAAAATTATCTGGAAAACGACATGAATTAAGCATTAAAATTATCACAAGAATTATAAAAAATTTATTTTTACGATCAGCTTTAAGCATTGCTGATAAAATGCAAAGCAAATTTTTAAAACAATCAACATTAAATCTTAACAATTTATTTTTAAATAAACTAATATTGTCAGTAGATGTTAAATATAATTTAAAATAGTTTTTTTCTATTTTTTTTAACATAATTATTTATTTTTTATAATACGTCCCAGTCAACAATGTACGTGCATTGCTCTAGACCGTCAAACCATCCAGTTCCATAATCTGGAGATTTTTTACTGCGATAATAATCATAACGACCTTTTGCCAAATCCGCAGCTAAACCTTTGGCAACAGCGTTTAATGCCGAAGCACAACCATCACGAAAGCCCTTGCCATATTCCGTTTTAGCTGACGGAAAATTGCGCATTCCCGTCAATGGCTTAGGTTTAAATCCCCAATCCCAATCATTAGGAGTTGATTCATAAAATATTCGACAAGAGCTACAAAAAGCTAAAACAATAAAAACCAATATTATGTAAAATTTTTTATTCATTATTGTTGAATTTTAAATAAAACATTCTGCAAATTAACACTCAAGGTCGATAAACAAAACTCATTTTCTAACTTAGAATATGCTTGTTTGGTAAGCAAATGATATTTTAATAAATTTTGTAATAACCAAATAATTTTTTTTGCCAAATCATTAACATTTTCATTTTCAAATAACAAGCCATCTATATTATCTTTTATCAATAATTTTCCCCCTTCAGTATTAGATGAAATAACCAAAGCTGAGTGTAAAAAACCCTCAAGAATTACCAATCCAAATGGTTCTTCGCGTGATGGTACTGCTAAAATATCGACATCATTGAAAAATTCTTTTTTATCCTTGACCACTCCTGCAAAATAGCAATTATTTTGCAAATCCAGTTTTTGCACCAAATCTTTTATGGTTTGAAGATTGTAATTTTCATTTACTTCAAATCCACCAATTTTAACGCGAATATTTGGATAATTAGCAATAACAATTTTTATCGCATTTAATAAAATATCAAAGCCTTTGCGTAACTCTATTCGGCCATATATTCCAATAGTAATTGAATCTTTATTAATTTTTTTTTCGTAATATTTTTGAGTTATTGCAATTGCATTATTAACCACAAATGAATTGTTTTTATTGAAGTTTGTGGCGATTACCAAATCATGAATCTCTTTATTGATATTTATGATATAATCGCAATGAAGGGAGCTGTCAAAAGTTATACCGTGATTAACCGCAACAGTTTTTAATTTAAAAAAAAATTTTGGAAAAATAATTTTTAAAATTCGACTCCATTTCATTAATCGCCTAGAATGGCAGATAATTAGATCTGGTTTATAGGATAAAATAATCCAACATAATTTTAAAAAATCACCAATTTGTGAATTATTCCTAAGTTTAAAAATTTTCTTAGCTTGATATTCTTTTTGGTTTTTTTTATGAGCATTTTGTGAAATTAATAACGCAACTTCATGCCCTGCCTGCTCAAGAGCCAATTGATAATCACAAAAAACTTGTTCAACTCCACCAATTCCTTGCGCATGAATTGCATTTATAATTTTCATATTTAAGATAATTAAAAAAAATTTAATTAACTTTTATAAAATGTTAAATAGCAATGCAACTATAAATTTTAAACCAAACTTACCTTTAAATTTTGCAGATGATGAAAATTTAAAATTTTTTAGTAAATTCAATAGCTGTATTTATAAAGCCCCGCAGATAAAACTCTTAAAAAATATTCGCGTTAGTAATAACTGTGTTGCCTTTAAATATTTCGATATAATTAAAGAAAGTTGCGCTACTGATGACATTTACAAAAATTACAGCAAGTCTTATAATTTCTTTTTTAAATATTGTTTACCGCAACTAAATTTTTCTTCAAAAAAAATAATTTTATTTGCCAATGAATATTACAGTAATTATTTTCATTGGCATGAAATGTTACAAAAAATCATTATTTTAGAACAGCAAAATTTACTTGATGATAGTTTAATTTTACTTCCAAAAAAATATTTGAAATTTAATTTTATTACTGAATCCCTAAAAATTTTAGGAGTAAAAGACCAACAGATTCTAACTATAAACAAAAAATCTAATCTCAAAATAAAAGAATTGATCTTGCCAATTTTATCAAATTTAGACTTGGTATCTATTAATCAATTGCGTGATAAATTAACGAAAAATATTAAAAATGTTAAAAGTGAATTTGGTAATAAAATTTACATTTCTCGCCAAGGTCAAAAACTTAGATTTATTGAAAATGAAATAGAAATTACTGAACTGCTTAATAAATATGGTTTTAAGAAAGTTGTAATGGAAAATTATTCTTACCAAGATCAAATTGCTATTTGCAATAACTCACAATACGTGATTGGTCCACACGGCGCTGGATTAACAAATATATTATTTATGAAAAAAAATTCAACTCTCCTTGAGTTAAGCGCTAAAAATGACAATGATTTTTTTAATGGTTTTTATATATTAGCCAATATGCTGGGACATAACTACCTCTATCAAAAATGCGATTCTGGTGAAAATAGCATTGCTTACGATTCTCATAAATCTAGTCTAAATGTTAATATCGAAAAACTTGAGCGCAATATTAAAATTATGTTAAATTATAACAATGTCTAAAAATATTTTTCATCTAGAAAATCTCCAAATAATTGAAATAAACGGTAAAGATTCAAAAAAGTTTTTACAAGGCTTAATTACCAATGATATCAATAAAATCAACGGCTCAAACATAATTTTTGCTTGTCTTTTGAATTCTAATTCAAGATTTTTTTGTGAATTTTTTATTTGTGAAATTGCCGATGAAAATCAAAAAAATGAAACGAAAATTTTATTAATTTGCGCAAAAATATTTGGCTTAGAATTATTAAAAAAATTAAATTTCTTTCGCTTAAGATCAGAGGTCAAAATAATTTTAAACCAAAATTTACAAGTGCTTTACAGTTTTGATGCAGATGATTTAAAACAATTTAAAGTTAATGCTTTTGAAGATCCAAGAAATAAAAAAATGGGTTATTTTGGAATTATAAATAATGAAATTTTACAGCAAAATATTGATAATACCGCTCTTTCTAGCATTGATAATTATCATCTAAGACGTATCCAAAATAAAATTTGTGAAGGCGAATTCGATTTAATTTGCGATAAATCTTTTATTCAAGAATTTGATTACGATAACTTATCGGCAATTGATTACCAAAAAGGTTGTTATATTGGACAAGAACTAATTGCCAGAACTCACCATCGCGGTGAAATTCGTAAAAAAATTTTTTATCTTGAATTCGCATTAGAAAACTTTAATACTCCAAGCAATTTAGATCTTTTTTTACCTAACCTTTTAGGTCATGTTGATAATTTATTCGATTTAACCTTGAACAACATAACTTGCGGAAAAATATTATCCTGCGTTTTTAGCAAAAATAAATCAAACATTTTTCATTTTTACGCTTTAGCGCAAATTAAAATTGATGAAAATTTTGTGAGTTACCGCAACAATTTACCAAATTTATTCTTGGAAAATTTAAATAAAGATTTAAAAATAAACAATAATTCAGTAATTTTAATTAAATAAAATTAATCTCAACTACTTATTATAGAAATAAAAATTTTTGAACAATACCTATTAAAGATTAATTAATAATGCAAATTTATCTTCCGATCGCCGAAATTCCAGTTAACATCATTTTAGTCTTGATGCTTGGACTAATGACGGGATTTCTTGCTGGAATGTTTGGAATTGGTGGCGGTTTTTTAGCAACTCCATTTTTAATTTTTATTGGCATTCCTCCAGCAATCGCCGTATCAACCTCAACTAATCAAATAATTTCTGCTTCGATTTCGGGATTACTTGCCCATCTAAGAAAAGGCAATGTTGATATTAAAATGGGATTATTTCTAGTGGTCGGTGGATTTATTGGATCGAGTGCGGGAGTTTTTATTTTTAAATTATTGCAAAAATCAGGAAATATTGACGTTGTAATCGCCATCGTCTATGTAGTATTTCTTGGAATAATAAGCCTTACGATGATTCGCGATAGTATTCGTAATTTTCTCGAACAAAAATTTGGTTATAGTTCTACCAATGCCAATAGTAAAATTATAACATCAATTTTAAAATTTATCGATCAAATGCCCTATCGTATTTATTTCCCAAAATCGGGAGTGATGGTAAGTATTTTTGTACCGATAATTTTAAGTTGTGGAATTGGAATCTTAGTTGCATTAATCGGAATTGGTGGAGGATTTTTAATGATCCCTGCTATGGTTTATTTACTTAGAATGCCATCTTTTGTTGTTGTTGGAACTTCGCTTTTTCAAATTGTTTTTATAGCTAGCAATGCAACTTTTTTGCAAGCCATTACCAACAATAATGTTGATATCGTCCTTGCCTCATTAATGATTATTAGCTCAGCAATTGGTGCACAAATTGGCACACGAACTGGTTACAAAGTTAACGCTAATAACATGCGCTCCTTCTTGGCAATTATGCTTTTAGGAGTTTGCATTAAAATGCTTTTTGTACTCTTTTCGGAGCCAAAAAATTTATTTATTGTCGAAATTTTAAAATGAAAAATTATTTATTTTTTTCTATAATTTTGCTTAGTTTTTTTAGTAAAACATCGTTTGGTGCACCTTTAATTTCAGGAATTTCCACCAATGAAATTAATATTGATACCAAATTTAAAGGTGCGCAAATTTTATTATTTGGTGCTAAAGGCGATGCTGGAAACATAGTAATAACTGTTCGCGGACCAAAGAAAAATTTTTTAGTTACAAAAAAACAAAAACTTCTTGGCGTTTGGTATAATGGAGCTAGAGTTAATTTTGAAAATTCTTATAGTTTTTTTTCGATTTTTTCGACTTTCAATAATGGTGATATTCAAGAGGATATCCTTCAGGATCTTGAGTTAGGAAAGGATTATCTTAACTTTTCAACTTCAACAAAAATTAACGAAAAAGATAAAAATAATTTTAAGATTGAGTTGATTGAAAAAATGGAAAAAAATAATCTATTTAATAATGGAGCAAACAAGGTTGAATTTCTTGATGATACGCTCTTTAAGATAATGTTAAATTTCCCAAAAAATATTGTGAGAGGTATTTATACTGTTGAACTTTATTTGATTAGGGAGAATTCGTTAATTTCTTTTCAATCAATTCCGATTTATGTAAATCAAGTTGGAATAAGCGCAAAAATTTCTGATTTTGCAATTAGACAAGATATGCTTTATGGCTTTGTAGCTGTTTTACTAGCATTGATAGTTGGCTGGACAGCAAATTACATTTTTGCAAGATTTATTGGTAAATAATTTTAAATAATATATGTTAACAATCGATAATAGTAACTTAGAACAAATAGCGTCAATTATTGTTTGTATTGATACTACCAACGCCCCACAGAAAGCTCTTCAATATGCTTGCATACAAGCCAAAAAAAATAATTTTAAATTAGAAATCTTAGCGGTAATTGAAGCATCGCATAAAAATTTATTATTTGGAGCGCAAGCAATTGGCAATCAAAAACGCCAACAAATGGAGAGGCATATAAAAAAATTAATTAATTCAACTTGTCAGGAATATGAAATTGATCCCTCAGTTTCAATGCGTGAAGGCGATATTGCGAGCGAAATTATTAATCAATTAAAAAATTCACCAAACTGCCAAATGTTAATTTTTGGTAAATCGCATAATTCATTTTCTGATAATACTGTTTTGCCTAAAATAATTAATCGTATTGGCTCAAAAATAAAAGTACCGGTGATTATAATCCCTGAAAATTTTTAAAAGAATTAAATAAATTTTTATGCTTCGCAATTTTTTTACAGTTTCTTTTTTTATTTCATTATCAAGAGTTTTAGGATTTATTCGCGATATTTTAATTGCCCAATATGTTGGCGTCTCGGCTTTATCGGATAGTTTTTTTGCGGCATTTCGCTTACCTAATTTTTTTCGCCGCGTATTTGCTGAAGGAGCATTCAACTCTGCCTTCGTGCCAATTTTTGTTGAAAAATTAAATGATAAAAAATCAACAATTGACGAAAAGAATTTTGCTCAAAATGTTTTTTCTTGGCTATTTTATAGTTTATTTATTTTTACGATTTTAGCGCAAATTTTTATGCCTTTTTTAATGAAAATTTTATTCCCGGGATTTTTTAGCGATTCGTCGAAATTTACTCTTCTGGTTAATCTTTCGCGTATTACAATTTTTTATTTAATTTTTATTTCATTGGTTTCGCTTTTTAGTGGAATTTTGAATTCACTTGGAAAATTTGCAATTCCCGCTTCTTCGCCAATAATTTTAAACTTAACTTTAATTGCCAGTATTTTTGTTTTTGGAAATATTACTCCAAACTATGGATACGCTTTATCTTGGGGTGTTTTTTGTGCAGGAATTTTACAATTTTTAGTGATTGCTTTTTTTAGTTATCGAGCTGGTTTTTTACTTTATCCAAAAACTCCAAAATTTAATTTTGATATTAAAAAATTCTTTCGTAAATTACTTCCAGGCATAATTGGTGCTAACGTAATGCAAATAAATTTGTTAATTGATTCAATTTTTGCCAGCATGATCGCTGGTGCAGTATCTTATCTATACTACGCCGATCGAATCAATCAACTACCCTTAGCAATGATTGGCATTGCGATTAATATTGCATTACTTCCTAATTTATCAAAAAAAATTAAAGATCGTGATTTTGTAAATGCCGTAAATCTTCAGAATTTAGCATTGGAAGTTGGGTTGATTTTAGTAATCCCTGCAACCCTTGCACTTACGATAATTTCTTACCCGATAATTTCAGCATTATTTGAGCGCGGCGCATTTGGCGAAGAGCAAAGTAAATTTGTTGCTAATGCCTTACTTTTCTACTCATTTGGGTTGCCATCTTATGTTTTGGTAAAAATTATGGAACCAACTTTTTTTTCGCGTGGCGATACTAAAACTACCATGAAAATTGCCATTTTATGCCTGATAAATAATGTCTTGTTTAATTATATTTTTTATATTTTTAATTTTGGTTATATTGGAATAATTTTATCATCGGTTATTTCTAGCTATCTTAATCTAATTTTGTTATTTACTATTTCAATTAAGAAAAATCATTTTTATTTTAAGAATGATTTTTTAAAAAAAACTGCATTAGTTATAATGCCTTCACTCTTTATGGCTCTATGCCTTTATCTTCTTAAAAATTTCTTTAACAATAGCCAATTTTTCAATAAAATAATTGAATTAATTATAATTATATTTTGTGGTTTATTGGTATATTTTGCTGTAAGTTACTTTTCAGGAAGTTTAAATATTATCACTAAAAGCAATTTTTTAAAAAGAAAAAATAAATAATTTATGTTTAAAAAAAATCAACCTTTTAATGAAGGTGAAGCTAACGAAATAGACCAGCAAATTCCAACATGGGATCTCACTGATTTATATAATGGAATTGATGATATAAATATCAAAAAAGATCTTGAAGAAATCGCCAAAAAAACTACAGTTTTTTGTCAAGAATATCAAGATCGCCTTGCAAAATTAGATGCAATAAAACTAGCCCAAGCAATTCAGAGTTATGAAAATATTTGTGAATCTGGCTCAAAACTTACGAGCTACAGTTACCTCCTTTATAGCAGTGATTTATCCAATGAAAAAAATATTGCATTTAATCAAAATATTAACGAAGAAATTAGTAAACACGAATCACAATTGGTTTTTTTTACTATCGAGCTTAATGAAATTAGCGAAGAAAGAATCAATGAATTACTTGAAAATACTGCGCTAAAAAAATATCAACCTTTTATACGTGATGTTAGTTTTTTTAAAAAACATCAACTCTCAAAAGAATTGGAAAAATTTATTGTTGAAAAAAATATTACTTCGCGCAGCGCTTTTATCAGATTATTTGACGAAACCGTTAATAATCTTCAATTTTCATACCAAAATAACCAACTTAATTCTCAAGAAATTTTCAATTTATTATCGAATAGCGATTCTAAAATTCGCCAAGAAGCCTCAAAATCAATTGCTCAAGTTTTTGAAAAAAATATTAAAATTTTTGCTTTCATAACCAATATTATGGCCAAAGACAAAGCCATAGAAGATCAATATCGTAATTTTAAAACTCCAATTTCATCCCGCAATCTCGGCAATTTTATAGAAGATGAAATTATTGATGTTTTGCAAAAAACTGTCAAAGATAATTATCACGCAACTGCCCATCGATACTACAAAATAAAGGCTAAATTGCTTAATCAGAAATATCTTAATTACTGGGATCGCAATGCACCAATTTCTTTTAACAAAGATATCAACAAAAAGAAATATTCCTTTCAAGAAGCTCAAAAATTAGTAATCGAAGCATATGCAGAATTTCATCCCCAAATGGCTGAAATTGCTCAAAAATTTTTCGATAAAAAATGGATTGATGCAAAAGTCAGGAATGGCAAGGACTCTGGAGCATATTCACATCCTTGCGTAACTTCAGTTCATCCTTATATCCTAATGAATTTCCAAGGAACATCTCGCGATGTCATGACCTTAGCTCATGAATTAGGTCATGGGATTCATCAGTTTCTTGCTCGCAAACAAGGATATTTGCAATCCTCTACCCCACTAACTCTTGCAGAGACAGCATCAGTTTTTGGTGAACAATTAGTCTTTCAAAAAATTTTAAAAAATGAAACAGATTCGCAATTAAAAAAAATTATTATTGCTGATAAAATTGAGGATATGCTCAATACCGTAGTTAGGCAAATTGCCTTCTTAGATTTTGAAAAGAAAATCCACGATGAAAGGAAAAATGGCGAAATCGATATTGAAAAAATTAATAGATTTTGGCTTGAAGTTCAAAAAGAAAGTCTTGGCGAAGCCTTTCATTTCGAAGATGAATACCGTTTCTTTTGGTGCTATATTTCACACTTTATTCATGCACCTTTTTATGTTTATTCTTATGCTTTTGGTGATTGTTTGGTTAATTCTTTATATGCCATTTATAAATCTTCAAAAATAACAGATTTTAATAATAAATATTTAAATATGTTAGAGCTAGGTGGAGTTCATCACCATAAAGAAATGCTAAAACCATTTGATTTAGATATTAGTAAAAATGAATTTTGGCAATCCGGATTGAATGTCATAGTTGATTATATTGATCAATTAGAAAAAATTTCTTGAAAGCTATAAATCAATTCTTAAGAATTGATTAAATTATTTTTAATTTTTTTTAAAATCAAAAATAAATTACCTTATTTTTTATAAGCATATTATCAAAATATTTTTAACCAATTACAACTAACTAATATAATTATGATATTTTTAAAATTATTTACCTTAGCTTTTCTTGCATTATTCATTCATTCATGCACAACTTACTCAACTGATCTTAATGAATTACAAAAAATTAAAGTATCAGATTTGAATCAGATTAAACGAGGCGAAGCTTGTTCGAGAAACTTATTCGGAGCCTTTAGTTTCCCATATTTTGGAGATACGGCGATCAAAATTAGTGGCGATCAATCAGTGATTTCAGCTATTAAAAAAGCTAATATAACAGATGTTTATGCCACAGATTTTTATAATCGTAATTATTTTGTTTACAGCAAAAGATGCACAGTAGTTTTTGGTAAATAAAATTTTTACTTACCAAAATTTATGAATCACGCAGATTCAAAGATATTAATCAAACAGCAATTTTATCAATATCAAGAAAGCTGGAGAAATTCTTTTTTAAGCGGTTTTAGCGTTGACGAAAATAACCAACCAATCCCATGGTTTAGCTACAAAGCCATTGATTTCATTAAAAATTTTATACAAAAAAGTCATCGCATTTGTGAATATGGTTGCGGAGCTTCAACCTTATTTTTTAGCCAACGAGCTCAATGGTTAATAGGCCTTGAAACTGATCCAATTTGGCTGAGAATTATTGAACAAAAACTCATTGAACAAGATTTTAAATATGATCAAAAAATAAAATCTATTCAACTAGATAAGACATCGAAATTGACCAAAAAAATTTATAAAACTTTTTTTAAAAATTCTCAGCAAATAAATTTATACTTAGATGAAAATGCCATGCAAGATGATGATTATCAAAATTTTTGTAATTATTTTTTAGAAAAATTTGATATAATTATTATTGATTCTAAAAAAAGATTTGCTTGTGCAAAGCAAGCTATTGATAGCTTAAAGTCAGATGGGATAATTATTCTTGACGATTCACAACGATCTAATTACCAAAAAATTTTTCAATATTTCGAACAATTAAATTTTAAAAAAATTGATTTTTTTGGGATCGCCCCAGGGCAATTATCTCTAAAAAATACCACAATTTTTTATAAATAAAAAAGAGTTTTGACAATAAAACGAAAAAAATCTAATTTAAGAAAAATTAATAATATCATTTAACAATAAATGTTAATAAACTTAAAAAAATATTTTTTTATTTTACCTATAATGCTATTAACCTGTTCTTGCAAGAATAATTCTTTAACCATTTTAAGTTCAAAAGAATCTATTTTAAAATCTGAAACAGCTTACGAATCTTATTTAGCCTTAGAATATCTTAACTTCTCTCGCAGATTACAATTAATAAATGATAAAAAAAATTCAGAATATTTTGCAAAAAAAGGTTTAGAAACTTATATGCATAAAGACATCCTTCCTGAAAATCCCCTAAAATGGCAAGTCGATAACAAGCAAATTAAGGGGATGATTTTTATGCAAAAGCGCATGGAAGAAATTAATGCTATCGCTAGTCTACGTGTTCGATTGCCAATTCAAATGGCCCATTTGCATTATCTTTATGACTGCTGGATTAGCAAGGAATCTAAGGCAATCTTTGCTGGAGATGAGATTGCCAATTGTCGCGTAACTTTTTCCAAACTTCTTGAAGAAATTGAAAGTTTTCATATTGAATCCAAAAAGGATAAATTGCCAAAAACTAAAATTATTGAAAATAAATTCGATCGTTTTGAAATTGCATTTGATGCTCAGAATTCTAACTTAAATGACCAATCAGATAAACAATTACTTACAGTTTTAGATCATTTAAAAAAAGTTAAAGGTGAATATAATCTGCTTTTAGTTGGCAATGGCGATAATAATAGCAATAGCTTAATTAATCAAAATATAGCTAATGATCGCATCAATACTGTTAAAAATTACTTAATTGCTAATGGCGTATTAGACGATTTGATAAGCATTAATTATGAAGGTGAGGATTTACCAGATATTGTTACTAATGATTCACTCTACGATAAGATAAATCGAATTGTGTCTATTTATGTTTTTTATCAAGGTAAGAATTTTTCACCCTATCCCTTACCATTACTACAAAATTTATATTTGCGCGACCAAATATCTAAGGCGCGCGATCAACGTGGACTAACAAATTAATTATGGATTTTTCATTAAAAAATTACCAAAAAATTGTTATAAAAATTGGCTCATCACTTCTCGTTGAAGATGGAAAAATTCGTGAAAAATGGCTCAATAATTTTGCCTTAGATGTTGCAAAATTAAGCAAAGAAAATATCGAAATTATTATCGTCACTTCTGGGGCGGTTGCCCTTGGAAGATCCTTGCTGTTTAATAATTCGCACCAAAAATTAACACTTGCTCAAAAACAAGCTTGCGCTTCAGTTGGGCAAATAAAATTGATGAGTATTTATCACAAAATTTTTGAAAAACAAAATTTATCAGTAGCGCAAATTTTACTTACCGCTTCCGATTGCAATGCTCGAAAGCGTTATTTGAATTGTCAAAATACCATCAAAACCTTACTGAAACTAAAAGCAATCGCTATCATCAATGAGAATGACTCGATTGCAGTTGATGAAATTAAAATTGGCGATAATGATCGCTTAGCTTCAAGGGTTGCCCAAATGGTTGATGCTGATTTATTGCTTCTTTTTTCTGATATTGATGGGCTTTACGATAAAAATCCCAAGACCAATAAAGATGCAAAATTTATTTCTCAAGTTAATAAAATTGATTCAATAATTGAGAAAATGGCCAAAGGTTCGCAATCAAAAGTTGGAACTGGTGGAATGATTACTAAAATTCAAGCAGCTAAAATGGCTCTTGACTCCAACTGCTCAACAATTATCACCAGCGGAATTGAAGATCACGCTCTTATGAAATTATTTAATGGTAAAAAAAAATTTACCATCTTTAGCAATAATATTTCTAAAAAAACTGTTATTAAACATTTAACTAAATCCAAAAAAAATTGGCTATCGGGAGTTGTAAATGCTAAAGCTGAATTGATAATCAATCAAAGAGCTGGCGAAACTTTAAAACAACAAAAAGTCAGTTTATTAGCAGTAGGAGTTGTTAATATAAAAGGGGATTTTTCTAAAGGTGATGTCGTTTATATTAAAAATGAAAAAGGTCAGCACATCGCCAGTGGCGTAGTTAATTACGATAAAAAAGATGCCGAAAAAATCCTCGAAAAAAATTCTCAAGAAATTAAAAAAATTCTAGGAAAATCTGCTAAACCAGAGCTAGTTCACCTTGATAATCTTTTTATAGTTAGTTAGAAATGTTTAACTTAAGAATAAAAAAACATTTTTTTTATTTTATTAAACATCAATTATTTCTTTTAACTATTATTTATTATTGCTTGTTTTTATTTAACATAAAAATTACCAAAGCAGATGAGACTCAAAATATTACCTCGCAACAGGATTTAATTATCAGAAATCAACAAAATTTTAACGAATTTGAATCTCGACAAAAGGAGCAACAAATTATTCAGGAAGATTTTGATCAAAAGAAAAATCAACCTTTAAATATCGAAGAGGATGTAAATGAAAATGAAAATTTAGCTAGACATAGATGTAAAATTATAAATCAATTAATCTTTAGAAATGCAGATTCTCTAAGCATTCAAACTAAAGATCGCATTAGTTTAGAAATAATTGGACAATGTTTTAGTAATAAAAAAATTTCTAAAATAATTGAACAAATTACCGATATTTATGATCAAAAAGGCCTCGTTACTGCAGAATTTGAAATGCTCACAACTCTCTTAGATAAAGGAATTATAGAAATTAGAGTTATAGAAAAAAATATTGAAAAAATAATTCTCAACTACTCAGAATCTCCACCAAATTCCTTGGCTTATAAATTACAAAAATTTAGCGCATTTGGTTTTATAGAGGGTAAAAAACTTAATAGCTATGATCTTAGTCAAGGTCTTTATCAAATTAATCGCCTTCGATCAAATAATGCAAATTATCGAATCACCAATGGTATAAAACGCGATGGAAATATTATAATAATCAATAATCAAAAAAAATTTCCAGCTCACTTTAGTGCAAGTCATGATAATTTTGGCAATAAATCTACAGGAATTTATCGAAGCTCATTTCACAGCTCATTTGATAATATTTTAGCTATGAATGAAAATATAAATCTCTCTTACAATACCAATCTCAATGACAATCCAGCTTCTCGTGATATTAAAACCTATTCAACAAATCTTTACTTCCCCCTAGCCTATTATAGCTTATCAATTGATGGATCAAAAAGTGATTTTTACGGATTAGATTCGCTTAATAGAAATTTCTCCGGATATTCTTCGCGTTACAATGCAACCCTAAATAAACTTCTTGTTGAAAATTTAGATTATCGCATTTCTGCTAAAATTGGTATTACCCAAAAGGAAACCGCAAGTTACTTGCAACAAATAAAAGTTAATAATTCTCAACGACGCTTAACAATTCTTAACGCAAATATTTTGACAACTTATTTTCTTGATCAAAATACAACAATTTTTTTTAAACCATCAATTGCTCAAGGCCTAGGTATTATGGGTGCTTATCGAGATAATAATAATGGCAATCCACAATTAAATTTTACTATTTTGCGTTTATATAGCTCATTGCAAAAAAATTTTCATGCATTCAAACTTAACAAGCCAATTTCATTAA
The DNA here is from genome assembly GCA_945901265.1 of Rickettsia typhi. Lineage (GTDB taxonomy): Bacteria > Pseudomonadota > Alphaproteobacteria > Rickettsiales > UBA1997 > CAILUF01. The sequence goes on along the minus strand of CAMDJZ010000011.1, from coordinate 17,565 downwards.
TTAGTGAAATTGATAGTCAATTAACCAATAAAACTCTTTTTGGATCTGAACAAATTGCAATCGGTGGATATACAACAGTTAGAGGATTTCGTGAACGAAATATTGCTGGTGAAAATGGTTTTTATTGGCGAAATAAATTAGAATTTAATTTGGGTTCAATTATACAAAAAACCGTCATTTTATCAAATGAAAATTTTTATAAAACAAAGATTGAGCCATTTATTGATTTTGGCTATATACGCAAACAAACAGACAATAATTCGGCCAGCATTGCTGGAACAGGCTTCAGAATTAGCTATAGCAATAAGTTTTTTAGCGCATCCCTAACAAACTCCTGGGCCCTACAGCAATCACGATTAGCCTCATCTAAACTCAAAGAAAATAAAATGATTTACTTTGAAATTTCCACTAAATGCTGCCTTTTTTAAAAAAATCTCTTTAAAAAAATAAAATTACCTTTACAATGAGCTCAATCTAACCTAGAGCTTAGGTCTTTTTCAACAGTTAAAAAATATTTATAATGCAATTTTTACGCCAAAAGAAATTAAAAAAAATAACGATCTTTTTTCATTGCATTGCAATGCTATTTTCTTTCTCATGTTCGACACTTAATAAATCACAAATTTTAAACTCAAAAAAAACTGAGGCAATTTCAGTACTTGAATTAAAAATTTTATTTAATGGCGTTGAAGAAAAACGCAATAGCGGTTTAATTGGTGAATGCCATTTAGTTTTCGCTAGCAATAGCGGTTCAGTTAAATCCACTAATGATGATGATTATTCATTTTATGTAATTAAAACCAAACCTGGTATAGTTAAGATCAAAGCTCTTAAATGCTCTAATTGGATTGTTTATTTTAAAAATCGTCACCTAAGTCTAGGCGATTTAGAGTTCAACGCTAAACCCGATCACATTAATTACTTAGGAAATTTAGTAATAAATTACGAACCGCGTGGTTTTGGATTACCTGATGTTTTGGGTCTTGGAGGAATAACTAACGATAATGAAAGTTCATTCGATATTAAAATTTATGATAATACTCTAAAATCAGTTAATTTTTTAAAGGAACATTATCCTGAATTAAAAAATCGTAACGTCCTTAAATCAATAATTCATTATCACAAAAACACTGAAACTAATCCTCAAGAATTAGAAGATGGTAATAAAATTTTAAAACAGGTAAGTCCTCAAATTAACTTAGAACAAGAAAATTTTCCTATCAATCCACAAAATTATAATTATCAACAAGGAGATTACTTAAAACCTTATTATCTATTAGAAAACAAACAACCATTTGCAACTCCTGCAATAGTTCCAGCCATTCCAGCAGAAACTATTCCAAATATTGCTCCGCAATCACTTCCTAGAAAATCATCATCGATATATATTCCAGAAGATGTAGCTAATGAACAAATTTTAAGGAGCCCGGTAAATAATGAACAAAAAATTGGTCGAATTCTTTCTAATTCAAATCATCGCGTTATTAAAAGCCCTAACCCTAGTCTTAGTCCAAAAGCTAGAGTTAGACCTAGTGAAGTTCAATAAAAAAATTATTGCGTAGAAATAAATTATGGAATTATTTTTTTAAGAAATTTTTCATAAAGATCGGGACGTAATTTTGAAGTATATTCCTTGGCTTGTTGCAAACGAAATTGTTTAATTTTCGAGTGATGACCAGATAATAAAATTTCTGGCACTTGGCGATTTCGCCAAATTGCTGGACGAGTAAAATGTGGATATTCAACGAGATTACTAAATTCATCATCTTCACTATTACCGAATGATTCCTCAAGTAATGATTCTTGAGCGCCAAGCACTCCATTAACATTTCGCAATATTGCATCAATAATTGCCAAACAAGCAATTTCTCCACCTGATAAAACAAAATCGCCAAGCGAAATTTCTTCAATTGTAAACTCGTCAATAACCCTTTGATCTAGGCCTTCATATCTAGCGCATAGCATCATAATTTCATCTTCTTGCGCTAATTTACGAGCTAATTGCTGATTAAAAACTTTTCCGCGCGGTGATAAATAAATAATTTTTTTAGTTTTTGGTGATAAATTTTTTTCAATTGCATGAGCTACAACATCGGCTTTCAAAATCATACCAGCGCTACCTCCATAAGGAGTATCATCAACAGTTTTTCGAGCATCAAAAGCATAATCTCTTATGTTAATTGCCTCATATGTCCATAAGCCATTTTTCAAGGCATCGCCTGTAATTGAAAAATCTAAAATTCCTGGAAATATTTCAGGAAAAAGCGTTAATATTTTAAAGTTAATTGATGTTTGCGGTTTTTTAATCATTGAATTATTTGCTGCAATAAATTTTCTAAATTTTAAATGAAAAAACTTTCCTTAGTTTTTCACTTGCTTTAGCGATATCTTGTTGATTTTGAATCATTGAGAAACGCACATAACCTTCACCATTTTCTCCAAATGAACTACCTGGTGACATCGCAACTCCAGATTCTAGAATCATTTTTTTACAAAATTCAAAGGAAGAAAGATTTGCAAATTGCTTAGGTAATTTTGTCCAGCAAAACATACTAGCCTTAGGTTTGTCAATATGCCAAGATAATTCTTGAGCAAAATTTTTAACAAAAAATTCACCACGTTCCTTATAAAGATTGCGCAGATTTTCTAAATAAAAATCATTTTCTGGTGATAATGCCAAACCAGCAATCATTTGCAATGGCGCAAAAGATCCGTAGTCTAAATAGGATTTTATTTTATATAAAGCGGAAATTAAATTTGAATTTCCCAAGGCAAATCCAACACGAATTCCTGCCAATGAATAACTTTTAGAAACTGAATAAAATTCGATAGCAATTTCTTTAGCACCTTTTATTTCAAGGATAGAACGCGGTTTATCTTTTGCTGAAAAATATAATTCACAATAAGCTATGTCAGAAATTATGTAAATATGATATTTTCTACAGAAATCAACTAACTCTTGATAAAAGTTAATATCAGCAATTTCTGTGGTTGGATTGCAAGGGTAACTAACGATTACTGCTTGCGGTTTATGACTTTCATTTTCAACAAATAATTTAAATTTTTGTAAAAATTCATTAGCTGAAAATGCTTGAATATGTCTCGTATTACTTTTGGATATCGCAAATGCAAAAGTATGTATTGGATATGATGGCGATGGAACGCAAATATAGTTTTGACTATCAGAAATTGCCGTAGCAAGTGAAGCGATTCCTTCCTTGGCACCAATCGTAACCAACGCTTCCTTTTTGTAATCCAATTCAACACCAAAACGACGCTGATAAAATTCAACTATGGCTTTTTTTAAAAATTCAATCCCACCAGTTACTGAATAGCCATATAATTTTGGATTAAGAGCAAGCTTTGATAATTCATCCATAACATTTTGCGGAGGAGCAGAATCTGGATTACCCATACCAAAATCAATTATTTCTTTACCATCAGCAATAGACTGTTGCTTAAGATCATAAATTGAAGCAAAAATATATGGTGGCAATTTTTCTGTTAAATAAAATTTTTTTTGCATCATTAATATTGTTTGTAGATAATTATTAACAGTTCCTATTAATATTTAACTTTAATTTAAATTTATTTTATTAATTAGTTATTATTTTTTTTGAAACATTTTTTAAATTAACCATCGCTAAACGAGGATTATAATAAAAGACTAAAAATTAGCAGTTATTATGTCAATATTAATAACATGGCTAATCTTTTTTACGAATCTCTATGCAGAAAAATAATGTTAATTATCTACTAGAAATCAAAGGCTTTAATCATCATCAAATTAATCAAAGACTTGATTTAATTAAAAGTAAACTTGCAAACTCAGGGATAATAATTGGCTTAAATGAAGAAAGAAAATTAGAAAAAATTCTCAATAAGATTGCCAATGATCAAGCTGGTTTTGAAGATATAAATTTTTGCAAAGAGCTTTGTAAATTTAGCAATGATAATAATGAAAGCGCAATTGATGAAAAAATTTCAAAATTATCAAACAAAATTAAAAATGAAAATCAGCAAAGTAATTCTGATGGAATAGCTTTTGAAAATAATTCAAAAATACTGCGTCAATCCTTATCTTTCAATGATTTAAGGCAAGAAATAATAAAAAATACTGCAGTGACTTTTAAAAATGGCAATTATTTTTTAAGTTATCAAATACCTAAAAAAAATATCAATAAATTATCATTTCGCATAAAATTTAACAACAGTAAATGCGTAATTTCTTTTGATGAAAATAATTTAAAAATAGACTTAAATGAGCAAAATGAAATTTACGAATTATATGACGAAGAAGTTAGAGTTTGCATGATGCAAAAATTAATCGATGAATTTCCAGAAACTTATCAAAAATTAATTTCCGCTAAGGAATTCATTTATTTTAAACATGATCAATTTGCTGATAATTCAAGCAGCTCTAGCCCTAAAAAATTAAATAATATTGACATTTTATACTTCAATGCTCAGTTAAAATTGGCGTATAATCTTGAAATTAATGATCCAAAAATAATTAATTTGATGAATAATTCTTATAAAAAATTAAATCGTGATAAATTTTTTAGCTATAATTTTTTTAAAAAAATTGATAGCGCAAGAAAACCATGCATTCCTGAGGTTGGAAGTTATTTATAAAAAATCTTGTTTTTTTTATAAATTTTTTTAGATTTAAAAAAAATTATTTTATTAAAAATTATGGCAGAAATTAAAAAATTACTTGATGGCTTTAAAGTTTTTAAAGCTACAACTTTTGAAAAACAAAAAGATATAATTAAACATTTAATTATCCAAGAGCATAAACCCTCTACGATGGTTATTTCTTCTTGCGATATTAAAATTGCTCCTTCGGAAATTTTTTCAGCGAATCCTGGCGAATTTTTTACGATTTTCAATATTGGTGGACTAATTCCTAAATATAAAACCGAAGGAATTATGGGAATTATTTCTGCATTAGAATATGGAGTAATAAACCTTGAGGTTGATACCATTATGGTTTTAAGCAATACTAAAAATATCAGTTCAAAAATGATCATGTCTGATGATTTTGAAAATAATAAAAACTCGATTTCTCAAGCAATGAAAACTTGGTTATCAATTGCTAGTGAAGCCCGTGAAGCCGTTCTAAAGCAAATGCCACAAAGCACTAAAGAAGAACAAGAAATGGCATTTGAAAAAGAAGCTGTGGTTATTTCAGTAAGAAATCTTCTTACTTATCCATACATTCAAGAAAGAATTAATAAAAATACTTTAAAAATTTTAGGCTGGCAATTTGATGTTGAGAGTGGAGAAATTAGAGCTCTAAACCTAGCAACTGGTTCATTCGATACCATTGACTGATTATACTAATTTTCATAATATAAAAAATATATTTTCTTAACCGTTGATTTGTTATAATAAAATAAATCAGCATTGTTAAATACTAAATTTTTAACTAATTTTTAAGGATTATGACCGAAAAAAATCAAAAACATCATGATAATGCTCATCAAAACATTGCAGTTGAAAATTCATTAACTCGAGCTTCTTCAAAATTGAAAAAGTTTTTTTATAAATATTCCACAAAAACTTTCTGTTCAAAAACTTTATCAGCTATATTTTTCTTAATTATCGGCATCATTGTAACAAATATATTTCAAACTCTGAAGCATAATTATGAGGCATCGATTATTAAAAAACATTTTAACAATTTTTACCATGATTTCGACAATGATTACATTGGTTTAGATAATGAAGATAATGATTTTCGAAAGGAATTATTTCGCATGCAAAAACTTATGGATCGAGCCACTAATTATCATAGTCAATTTTTTGATCAAAATAATTTTCCCAATAATTTCCAACAATTTAAAAGAAAAGTCCGCAATAGCGGTAATGTTAAACTACATGAAGATAATAAAAACTTTTATTATGAATTAGTTTTTTTTGGTTTTTCAAAAGATGAGATTAGCGTTGAAATTAAAGATAATATTTTGACATTCCAAGCAATTAAAAAAATAATTGAATCGAACTTTACTAATGACAAAAATACTGAGGAAGTCAAGCTACAAAATAATTCGAGCTTTAGTTATTCATTCTTGTTGAATAATTATAACAACGAAAAACCTGCTGACATTACTAAACTAGACGATAAAATTATCGTTAAGATTGCCAAAAAATAATAATCATACTTTTTATTAGGGTTGAAATTGAATATCAGAAAATACATGACTGGGATTTTGTTAATTTTATGCCAGTTTTTGCACCTATATCGCCCCTTAAATTCTTGATTGCTACTCCTTCAACAATGGAAGTGTTAGGTTCTTGATGGCTAGTTTTTGTTTCTTTAATTTTCTGTAAAAGTTTTGAAATTTGTTCTGCACTTCTTATGCTATCTTCCCGCATTTCTCTTTCTAATCTTTTGATTTGTTGCGTTAATTCTTCAATTTTCTTTTTGCCTGCCTCTTCGTTTTTCCTCAACTCCTCTTGTTGCTTCTCAATTATTTCAAATTTTGCCTCGAGCTTTCCTATTGCAGCTAGAGTTAATGATTCTATTCCAGTATTTGCTGGCTGGGTTATGTTTCGTGCTTTATTAGCTGGATTATAATTTTTTATTTCCAACTCAATTGATTTGTAAACAATGTTATCGGCGATTATTTGATGACGTTCTTTTTCCTCAATTTTATCTTCGATTTTTGCCGAAATATTTTCATTAAAAATAAACTTGATAGCTTTTTCAAAGTCAGCAATTGCTAGCTGATTAGATAAGGATAATTCTTGTCCAAGGAAATCTCTTTCGAGATTTAGATCTAATTTTGTTAAATATTTTTGCGCCTCTTCTGCAAAACAAGTCTTTATTTCATGCAATTGAGCTTCCTGTCTTGTGATAGCACTATTGGCAATAATTTGATTTGTTTCTTCTTCATTTAATTCTCTGACTATGGTAAATCTTCTAGCTATTCTTTCAGCAAGCAAAGATGATGAAATTGGATTTTCAGTCAAAAAAATATCACCAAAATTAGCCTCCTGCCCCGAAGCGTTAATTCTTGAAATTACAGAAGATTCATGTTTAATTTGATTAATAATAAGCGAAGCAAAAGGAATATCGCATATGAGATTTGCAATTACTTCTAAATAATTTACAACTCCGCTTTGCTCTTCAATTTTTGATGACTCTTGACTTTCTAACACTGAATATAAAAAAGCTTCGTTAAAACATTTGTGCATTCTAATGTAATATTGATTCAATTCAAAGTTGCTTTGAATATATTTTATTTCTTCTAAATCTTCCATATGGCCATATAAGCAAGCATAAGCTAATGGGTTCCAGCCATTATTGCTTAAATTAACATCGGCTCCTTTTTCAATTAAGATTAGAGCGATTTCGGCGCGTCCATAGAGACAAGCATAAGATAGTGAAGTGTAACCATAGTTACTTACATGATGAATATCAGCTCCATTAGCAATTAAGGTAATGACGGTTTTGGCGTCACCATAAAAGCAAGCATAAAATAACGGGGTATCGCCATATTCATTTGGCTGATTAATATTAGCTCCTTTATTTATTATTTCTTCAATATGCGAATAATCTTTTTTATCGCAAATTGCCTTCAATAATTCTTCATTGAGTTCTTGTTGTTTTTGGTCTTCTAAAATTGGTGACTGAAGCATAAAATATAATTTAGAAATTTAAAAAAAATTTTATTTTAGCAATATTAATATAGAATTTGATCTTTTGAACTAGAGCTTTATTGATCTAAGCACGTCTAAAAATCTCAGCATCATTAACAAACAAAATACATCAAAGTAAAAATCTATAGATTTATAAGTCAATTATTATTATCTAATTTTGTTATTAAATATAATTCTAGGCAACTTATAAATGAATATTTTCTCTAATAATTTTTAATATTTTTTCTATTGATTTAAGGGTATTCATCATAAAATCTTGCGCCTTATTATTCACTGGAAAAGGGATTATTTTCAAATATTTGACTTAAGTTATATTTTTTAATTTTTTACATTCTTTACATTTAAAGCCAATCTCAAGGTTTAAATTTTTGATTTTAACACCTCTCTTTTTGCCAATATTGATCAAAACCTTGGTCAGATTTTTATTTTGAAATTCCTCAACTTCTTGGCATATCTCGCAGATTAGAAAGCAAGAAATTTCCTCCGATTCTTCACCAAAACAAGCTATGTAAGCATTTATGGTATTGAGCTTGTGAACAATTTTATTTTCAATTAAAAAATCCAAAGCTCGGTAGATAGTTGGAGGTTTATCGCAGAAGCCATCATCTCTTAGCTTCTCTAATAAATCATAAGCTCGAGAAGGCTTATGATTTGACGAGATTATTTCTAAAACTTTTTTCCTAATTGGCGTAAGATTCAAAGAATATTTTAGGCAAATTTTTTCGGCATTTTGTATAACTTTCTTACTACATTTTCGGTGATCATGATTTTTCTTAACACTATTCATTTAAAATTGTTTGATAAAATTATTCGAGTCTAATCATAAAAATTAGCCAAAAATTTATGCAGAATCACGAAATTTTGACTCATGATTTTTAACTAAAAAAAAATTTAACTAAAAAGTTTGACTTTTAAAGGCACCGCTTTTAAAAGTAGTGTTACTTTAAAACAGTGTTATATTATAACATATTTCTTTTAAGTAAAAAATATATAAGCAAAACCAAATATGCAAGAACAAAAATTAGATAATTCTGGAATAAAAATAAACTATAAATCTGCTGAGAAAGAAAAAATATCAGAAGTATTTTCAAAAGAAATATCGGATATTTTTAAATCCCCGGAATTTGCTTACGTTGTTCATGCAGCGATGCTTGCAAATACCCACCACAATGATGGAAATAAATTTCAAAATGACGAGGCCCTTGAAATTCTTGAAGAATTTGCCAAGCAATCTCCAGATCACGAGCTATCAGAAAATATTTTAAAACTTTCAGGATTTGCTAAAAATAATAAGGAACGTGACAGAAATATTAGTCTTGTTGCAGATTTAATTCGTTTTATAGCTGGAGTAATCGCTTTAAACGCTTCAATCAATGAATCAAACACTGATGATAGTGAAACGACAAAACTAAATTCAACATCTGAAATTGCTGGGATTGTCTCATTGGCAATCCAAATAATTGCCTCACCAATTTCTGCCAATAGCGGATATAAAGCATCTTTTACTGGGCATTTTACAAATGAAATGGCTGATGCCTTTGAAAGAGTTGCAACTTTACTTCAAAATAAAATCGATAGGCAAGAAATAAATAGATCTCTACATAGCTGTTCACATAATCACTCTGGATCTTTAATAAGAAGACTTAATTTATCTTCTGCTAAAAGCCATAATCAACTCGAAACAAGCTTTTCAAAAAGAGCTGTACCTGAAAATGATTACGAACATAATCACAATCATACTCCTCACTTGGGTTCACAAGAAAGGCATTTTGGCACCTTCTTGAATGGTAGCTCTGTGGTAATGTCATTATGTCGCATGTTAAGTGAATTCAATCATCATTTGACAAAATCAAATCCACTTCTTAATAATATAAATTCATCAATTCTAGCTCTTACAGCTCCAGTTTTATCGATCATTGGTAAGTTCTCTTCGCATAGAGCTGCAGAAATTAGAGACAAGGAAGTTTGCGAAAAAATATCCACCGCCAAAAAAGATATTGGCGATAATTTTGCTAAAATTTTTAATAAAGCACTTGAGGCTAGTTTTATTAACCTATCAATCTCAACTGAAAATGCAAAAATAGCATTACAATCAGAGCTAGTTGCAATTGGTAAAAAAATGGAAGAAGAAACCAAGAAAAAGCGCAGTGAATCAGGAATAAAAATGTCTACCAAAATTTGGCTAAATTACATGAAAGATAGTGTTTATGGAATTTCATATGAGACGATAAAGTTTTTTTATGATACTGTACCAAGCCTTTGGATAGCTGACTCTTCGGCAATTACACAAGCTCAAATTTCTTCACCTAAAGCAGATCTAGAATTGCAAAAAAAAGATTCCGAATTGAATTTGAAAAATTTAGATGAACTAAAAAAACAAATTGGATCTAATCGTTTAAGCGAATGCGATGACGCATTAACAAAATTTCTCTCACAATTAGATGAAATAAAAAAACAAATTGAAAATCAATCACAAAGCTCATGTCTTGATAATTCATGCACTCATTCTCACAGCAAAAAACGAACTATATTATTTTTCACAAATCGAGCACGACCATCAACTAGCGAACCGATTCCAGAATTTTTCAATAACGAGCCTGGAACTTCTCCGAATATGGAATTTTCTACTCGAAGTATGTCAAATACTCCGATGAAAAAAGAATTAGGAGAAGGAAGAGGTTAAGTTTATTAAAAATTATGATCAAACTAAGCTTTCCATCGTCACATTTTTTTTTAATTATCCTAAAATTTTTAAAAAAAATTGATTAGGCATAATTAAAGAAATAGCTTTGCGTAGTCCTATTTTTAAATATTATTTTTTTAATTATAGTTAAAAATAAAATTTATTAATTACCAATATAATTTAATATTTTTTTTTACTCTTAACTAGTTTTAACAAGAGCTATTTTTAATTCTTTAAGTTGTTTATCGCTTACGCTAGCAGGAGCATTCATCATCAAATCTTGCGCCTTACCATTCATTGGAAAAGGAATTATTTCGCGAATATTTGGTTCATCTGCAAGAAGCATTATGATGCGATCAATTCCAGGGGCAAGTCCACCGTGGGGAGGAGCACCATACTGAAATGCGTTTAATAATGCGCCGAATTGTTTTTCTACCACTTCACTTCCATATCCCGCAATCTCAAAAGCTCGATACATAATTTCGGGTTTATGATTACGAATCGCTCCCGAGCAAAGCTCTACTCCATTACAAACTATGTCATATTGAAATGCCTTAATCGATAATGGATCTTGAATAGCTAAAGCTTCAATTCCACCCTGAGGCATTGAAAATGGATTATGAGAAAATTCAATTTTATTAGTTTCGTAATTAAGTTCATACATTGGGAAATCTGTAATCCAGCAAAATTTATAAATTGATTCATCAATTAAATTTAAATCTTGTCCAAGTTTTATTCGAACCAGTCCAGCAATTTTTACTGCCTCATGTTCCTTTGCGCATGCAAAAAATACTGCGTCTCCGGCTTGCAATTTGGCGATCTTTTGTAATTCAGATAATTGCTCTGCAGATAGAAATTTCGCAATTGGACCTTTTGCTTCATTATTCTCATCAAAAATTATATAAGCCAAACCTTTTGCACCAACGCTTTGGGCGTATTCAATCATTTTATCGAAAAATGATCTGGCTTGTGAAGAGCATTTTGGCGCTGGTATTGCGCGAATAGTTGCACCCTGCTTTATTGCATTTGCAAAAATTGAAAATTGTGAATCCTTGAAAATCGATGATACTTCAGAAATTATGAGTGGATTGCGTAAATCCGGTTTATCAATTCCATATTCAAGCATGGCTTGATGGTAGGGGATGCGTATAAATTTTTGTTCTTCAATTTTTTTACAACCAAATTTTTTAAAGATATTGTACAATACAGGTTCAATTACTGCAAAAATATCTTCTTGATTTACAAAAGCCATTTCAATATCAAGTTGATAAAATTCTGGAGAGCGATCAGCGCGAAGATCCTCATCACGAAAACAAGGCGCAACTTGAAAATATCTGTCAAATCCCGAAACCATCAAAAGTTGCTTAAATTGCTGTGGAGCTTGTGGTAAGGCATAAAATTTATTGGGGTGTAAACGGGCAGGAACTAAATAATCTCTTGCTCCTTCGGGAGATGAAGCGGTTAGAATTGGTGTTTGAATTTCAAGAAAATCTTGCTTGTTTAATTCATCACGCAATGCTGAAATGACTCGTGAACGAAGCATAATGTTGCGATGAATTTTATCGCGACGTAAATCTAAAAAACGGTATTTGAGACGGAGTTCTTCTGGATAATTTTCATTTTCCGCATTAACTTGAAATGGAATTTGTTGAGCCAAAGATTCAATTAATAAATTACTAACTTTTACCTCAATTTCGCCCGTAGCAATTTTAGTATTTATCGCTTCAGCACTTCTTGCAACTACTTCACCAATAATCGTAATAACAGATTCCAATTTAATCGAAGCAATTTTATCAAGGTCAAGATTGTTATTTTGTGAATCTATAACAATTTGCGTGATACCGTAATGATCTCGTAAATCTATAAAAATCAAACTTCCGTGATCTCTTTTTGAATGGACAAAGCCTGATAACTTAACTTGCTTGGAAAGATCATTCTTAGTTAATTCATGACATTTATGCGTACGAAACTGATGCATATTTAATTTATTATAATTTGTTAATAATTATTAAAAGAAATTAATTTTATTAAAAATATTTGCAATTAATAGATTTCCCTCAGCATGATTTTTTAATTAATTAATAAATCAAATTAATTTTTAGATATTTAAATTCGAGACTCAACATTAGCATTATAAGCTTTGAAACTAGGAATTAATAAAAAATTATTTCATTTTTTAAATAATAATTCATTTTATTTTAGTAGTTTTGATTATAAAAACAATAAATTTAATTTTACAAAAACCAAAAAGCCTTCGGCTTTGCAACCGAAGGCTTTAGGGACTTTAGGATTAGTTAATTAATTCTAAAATTTAAACATATACTTTTTCTAATTCACCTTCTTCATCTGAAAAATCTTCATTATCTTGATGTGTTTTATCGTCTTGATCTATTTCGAGAAGAGCAATAAGATTTTCATATTCATTGGCATTAAAAATATCACATAATTTTTTATTAGCTTGAAGAATAGTTTCAATTTTTCTAATCGTTAAATCAATTTCTGAATCATCATGAACACCGAATAAAGATTTACAAATTTCGTCTGAAAGAATAATATCGCCATTTTTATCAGTAATTTGAGCTCTTTTTTCAAGCAATTCCTCATTGGTAATGTTTAAATTTTGCTGCAATATAAAACCAAGGAAATTATAGATATATTCTCTTTCATCTTCATCTTGAGCAATCAACACTAGATTCTTTTTGCTAAAAATATTATCAGATTCACTATAATCAAATGCAATTGAAAAATCATTTTCAATTAAAGTTCGAAGTACATTAAACGAAACATCATTACGTAAATACTCAATTAAAACAGTATTAAATAAATCAAGCTTAGATGACAAGTTAAACACTTCTTCAATTGCTTTATTTATATCATTAGGATTTCTTATTCCTAATATTTTTGCTGAATAATCATGAGGTAGGATAAATGAACCATCAAAACCACGAGCTTTTGACTCTTCAGTATGTGATAATTGCCAAGACTTGCATTCTCCTTCGGTTAAAGTTGCAGATAAAATTGATTGTGATTTCTGGTTAAATCCTTTTAGAAATACAAGTTTTAATTGATTTCTAATTGATTCAGATAATGGATTGGTTGTCGTTTCAATCTTCAAATCAGGATTTTGCGCTGCCAAACTTAACATTCTTAACAATACTGGATTTTGTAGGATAGATTCAATTTTAGAATTATTTTCTAAATAAAATTGATAAATATTAAAAACTCCTTCTTGTTTATTTCTAAAATCGAGCTCGTCATTTCTTTGAATAAAATCATCTGCAACTCCTTTATTAACCGTTAAATTAACTGAGTCAGAAATTTGCGCTTCAATAACTTGATCTGAATCATCATCTTCCTCTTCTCTTGCAACAAAATCATTTTCGTATTGCTTGAATTCTTTAACCTCAGATGGTTTAGTATTTGAATTAGAAATTTTTTCATCAGTATTTTCTAAAATATTTTTACTGAATTGTTCCTGCTCTAAACGGGCTTCATCTCTAATCGCCAATAATGTTTGATTAAGCTCTGGACCTTTTTCAATGCCAAGATATTGTGCAGTTGTTTCGTGAGAAAAAGAAAGCGCATCACCCTCTTCTAAAATTTTAAACTGCCATTCCTTAATTGATAATGGGTCTTGTCCAAATTCAGCAGCTACTGTCTGAGAATTTGTTTTACTTCCATCATAAATAATTTGCACTTGATAATCTTCTTGATTGGCAGATTTTTCAAGTCTTATATCAACATAAGGTTCGCTATAAAACTTCAAGGTTTTTTCATCAAACTTTTTAATATTAGCTAAGATCAGTTGATCAAATCTTTTTTTATCAATTTCAGATTCTACTTCAAAGAAAATTCCGTTTGAATTTTCTTGTAAATAGCGTAATGAGATTGCAGTTTTATTACCAATTTCATTAGCATAAAAACAATCGGCTAATCCATTTTCATTATCTAATAAACCAACTTGGCTAAACTTTTGATATAATTGGCTGTAGTTTTGTTTTAATTCTAAAAAGAATTTTTCATCAGTTTTTTCTGTTTCGAATGCCATAATTTTCAATGCTGAAATTATAGTTTTGAGCTCTTCTTTATTAACGAATGAGGCTATTGGTAAACCAACATTATTCTGAATATTAATTCCAACTTTTAAAAAGTATAAATTAATTAAATTAATAAATTGTTGTTTATATCCACTATTTATTAATTGATCTATTAATTCTTGTTTAAAATTATTTGCAATTACACAATTCTCTTCAATGCTAATCAAGGTTGTTAAATCTAATTTAGTATTATTTTGTAAGGCCTTTATTTGATTTGCTATGCCTTTGCTTAACAACTCAAAATGACTTGACTGAGAATTGCTAGCAAATTCTTGATTATTTTCTTGTTTATGAAGCTCTTCTTTAATTGATTTATTTTTAAAAATTGTCTCATCAATATTAGATTCTTGATTAATTTGCTCTTCCAGATCAACAAAAATACCTTTAATAAATCTATCTTTGCAAAATTTAGTGTAATTAACTAATAAAGGTGTTTCGATTACAGAATTTTCAAGTGCAAAGAAGCATTGCTGTAAAAGCTTACTAGGCTTTTTAACATAGCTCTCATAAGCTATGCAATAAATATCAAAAATACGATCAAATAATTCTAGGTTTCTAGTTTCAATGCTAATTTGTGCAACTAATTTTAAACTTGATAAAATAGTTTTTAATTTTTCAGATGATTTTTCAACTGCTTCATTAAATAAACATTCATTTTTATTTTCTTTTTCAATATCAACGCCAACTGTTAATAAATATGATTTTATAATTTCTAACCACTTTTCGCAATATTGTGCATCGCCAACTAATTTCTTAGCTTGATCAACCGAATAAATTAATTTACTTTTATCGTTAGTTGAAGGATATGTGGTAAGTTTATGATTAATGTTTTGATTAATTAAGAAACATTCATAATTTTCATTACTACTCAATAAGTCTTGAGCAAGATTATCTGAATTCAACAATCTTAAATAAGTTTCGTCAATTCCGTTTTTAACGTTTTGAAGGCTTAAAAAATTTTCTTCGTAATTCATATTTAAATTATTTTAGTTTTAATAAAGATCGTAAGAGTTAGTACCACCATGGTAAAAACGGTTTCTGCAAATATTACATTTGGACATTCTGGCAATAAATAATTCTATTGCCCTTGGCTCTTTTAAACAAATAAACCAACCAATTCCATGAACAACAGGTAACAGCACTAGTAAGTAAAAAAAGTTATTTGTAATAACAAATGCTAGTAGTGAGAAAATTCCATTCAATGCTGCAAATGTATAGCTTACGCCCATTAGCAATGGCGGTCTCGTGAGACCTAAAAATAATGGATTTGTACCTACACTTCCTGCTGACATTTAATTAGTTATTGGTTTTAAATTTATAGTATTTTCAATCAGTTAAAAACATTAAACAAATATGTCAACTAATTTTTTTATGTTTTTTTTATATAATTTTTTTTGTTTTTTTTTAAAAATATTTTACTTTATCTTTAAAAAATTTTTACTAATTTGACTTTAATGTTTTTGATTTTTTTTAAAATTTAAAACTTAACATATTAAATTACCTTTCAACATATTAAAATATTTTTATATGAGTTTTCTTGCTAATTGCCTTGCAAATATTAAACCCTCTCCAACAATTGCTGTTTCTACAAAAGCTGCGGAATTAAAAGCACAAGGTAAGGATATTATTTCACTTGGGATGGGTGAACCAGATTTTGATACTCCACAAAATATTAAAGATTTTGCTATTCAAGCTATTAATAAAGGCGAAACAAAATATACCGCTGTTGATGGAACTCCAACTCTTAAGAATGCCATCATTAAAAAATTTAAAAGAGAAAATAATCTTGATTATAATGCCAATGAAATTTCAGTTAGCACAGGTGCTAAGCAAGTTATTTACAATGCTTTGATTGCAACTCTTAATGATGGTGATGAAGTTTTGATCCCAGCGCCATATTGGGTTTCTTATCCAGATATGGTGTTACTTGGCAATGGAGTTCCTGTTATAATTTCAGCGAATGCCAAAAATAATTTTAAAATTTCAGCCAGTGATCTCGAAAAAAAAATTACTAATAAAACTAAATGGTTAATTTTAAATTCACCTAGTAATCCTACGGGAGCATGTTACAGTGAAAATGAATTGCGTAGTCTTGCTGATGTTTTACTAAAACATCCGCATGTTCACATTTTAAGCGATGATATTTACGAACATTTAATTTTTGATAATTTAAAATTTGCAACTCTTCCACAAATTGAACCTAAACTTAAAGAAAGAACTCTTGTAGTTAATGGAGTTTCAAAAGCTTACGCTATGACTGGTTGGCGAATTGGTTATGGCGCAGGACCTTCGAAATTAATTAAGGCGATGGGTATAATTCAATCTCAGAGCACATCTTGTCCAAGCTCAATTGGTCAAGCAGCAAGCGTTGAAGCTTTAAATGGCACTCAAGATTTTATTAAACCAAACGCCCTACTCTTCCAAAAGCGCAGAGATATGGTTGTAAAAATGTTAAATGAAATTGATGGCATAAATTGCAATATTCCAAACGGAGCTTTTTATGTATTCCCATCTTGCGCTGGACTTTATGGTCGTAAAACTCCGCAAGGAAAAATAATCAATGACGATAATGATTTTGCTACCTATTTACTAGAAGAAGCTTTAGTTGCAGTTGTTCCAGGTATTGCATTTGGAGCAAAAGATTTTTTTAGAATTTCTTATGCAGCAAGTGATGAGTTTTTACTCAATGCAATGAACCGCATTGCCTTAGCATGTAAAAAATTATCTTAATATGCTTATCGCTTTTGACATCGGCAATACCAATATCGTAATTGGCTTATTCAAAGACAATCAACTCATTCATAAATGGCGTATAATTTCTGATAATAAAAAATCAGTTGATGATTATGCGGTTGATATTATTGAATTATTTCTTACTTCTAAAATTGATTGCTTGGCAATTTCGGGTTGCATCATCGCCTCTGTTGTTCCAGTTCTCACTTCACGAATTGTTGCAGCTGTTGAAAAATTTACTGATGAGCAAGTTAGTAAAAATATATTTATAATCGGTGATGATAAAACCAAACTCAATATTGAAATAAAAATTAAAAATAAAAATGAAGTTGGTCATGATCGCCTAGTTAATTCAATTGCAGGTTTTAAGATTTTTGGTGATAG
>CAMDJZ010000010.1 GCA_945901265.1 Rickettsia typhi | reverse complement strand
ACTGATAACTCTCATTTGCATGCAGGACATTCTGGCAGTAAACCTTCTGGACAAACTCATTTTTCTATAAAAATCAAATCTAGCCAATTTAAGAGCCTTTCAAAGATAGCTATTCATCGCCAAATTAATAATTTATTAAATGAAGAATTTTTAAATGGCATGCATGCTTTAGAAATAGAGATAATTAGTTAAAAATAATAATCATTACTAGTAAATAATAAAATTATTGATAATTAACTATTTTTATTTTCTTTTTTATTCGTTAACAAAGTTATTTGTTTTTTCTCGCGCTCATTTTGCTCTTTTTCTGTCAAATAAGTAAAATTATTTACCTTATTTTTTTCTACCGCTTCCTTATTTACTTTTAAACTTTTAATATCCTTTTTAGAAGGTATATCAAACATCGCATCGAGTAAAATATTTTCAGTAATTGCCCTTAAACCACGAGCGCCAGTTTTGCGATCTATAGCTTTTTTAGCTATTGTTCTTAAGGATTCATCGTCAAATTCAATTTCAACTTTATCAATTGAAAAAAGCTTTTGATATTGTTTTGTTAATGAATTTTTTGGTTCGTGCAAAATCCGCGTTAGATCTTCCTCGCTTAGACCGTCTAGAGGAGCGATAATTGGCAAACGACCAACTATTTCAGGTATTAAACCGAATTTTATTAAATCATCAGGCTCAACCTTGTTAAAAATATCTTTGCGATTTATGTCATCTTTTTCACGAAGTTCTGCACCAAATCCCATGCTTGCATTTACACCTCGAACGGAAATAATTTTTTCTAAACCAGAAAAAGCTCCAGCGCAAATAAATAAAATATTACGAGTATCGACTTGAACATATTCTTGTTGAGAAGTTTTTCTACCTGGTTGAGTTGGAACAGATGCTACAGTTCCTTCAATGATCTTTAACAAACCTTGTTGCACACCTTCGCCAGATATATCTCGACGTGTATTATCTTCAGATTTACGTGCAATCTTATCGATTTCATCAATATAAACAATGCCACGTTGTGCTTTTTCAATATCATAATTTGCTGCTTGCAATAAACGACCAATAATATTTTCAACATCATCGCCAACATAACCAGCTTCGGTTAGTGAAGTGGCGTCAGTCATTGTGAAAGGAACGTCAAGAACTTTTGCTAATGTTTGAGCTAGTAAAGTCTTACCACAACCAGTTGGTCCAATCATTAAAATGTTGGATTTATTGATATCGACATTATCAGTTCCTATAATTGAAGGATTATCAACTCTTTTATAGTGATTATAAACAGCAACAGCCAAAACTTTTTTAGCATGTTCTTGCCCAACTACATAATCATCGAGAATTTTAGCAATTTCTTTAGGAGTAGGTTTGGAGTTATCGCTTTTATATAAGGGTGATTTTTTTGTTTCTTGTTTCAAAATATCCATACCCAACTCAACACATTCATTGCATATAAATGCCGTTGGACCAGCTATTAATTTTTTAACTTCATTTTGTGATTTTCCGCAAAAAGAACAATGAAGTTCTTTTTCGTCGTCTTGTTTTTTAACCATGATTTTATTTAGTTGATTGAGGTCTTTTATCGATAACTTCATCGATAATTCCAAATTCTTTAGCTCTAATAGGCGACATGAAATTATCGCGTTCCATTGATTTTTCTATCATTGAAAGTTTTTGCCCAGTATGTTTGGTATAAATTTCGTTTAAGCGTTTTTTTAGACTTAATGTTTCTTGAGCGTGAATTTCTATATCAGTTGCCTGACCTTGATATCCGCCACTTGGCTGATGAATCATGATTCGTGAATTTGGTAAAGCAAATCTTTTGCCATGAGCACCAGCTGCTAGAAGTAATGATCCCATTGAAGCGGCTTGACCCATACAAACTGTCGAAACATCAGGGCGAATATAATTCATCGTGTCATACATCGCTAAACCAGAGGTTACAACGCCTCCTGGAGAGTTTATGTAAAAGAAAATATCTTTCTTAGGATCTTCTGATTCAAGAAAAAGCAATTGCGCAACAATCAAGGAAGAGACTTGATCGTTAACTGGACCAGAAAGAAAAATAATTCTTTCTTTTAAAAGTCGCGAGTAAATGTCAAAAGATCTTTCTCCTCTTGGAGTTTGTTCAAGCACCATTGGCACTAGATAACTAGCCTGTTCGTTAATTTTATCTATCATGATTGAATAATGAGTTATTAAAGTTAATCTATAATTTTGTTGTAATTTTAAATAGATTTTTTTTTAAAGCAATCTTGAAACTCTTAAATTAATTCGTAAATTACAAATAAAACTTTCACATTTTAAATTAATTAAATATAATAATGACTCAACAGCAAAATAACAATAACAATCCAGACCTTGAAAATCAAGGTGTTGCTGGAAATGAAGAAATAAATCAAGAAAAAAATTCTCAAAATATTATTGAGCAATTATCTTTAAAAATTAGCGAACTTGAACAAAAAAATAATGATCTTAGTGATAAATTATTGCGTAGTTTAGCAGAATTTGAGAATGCCCGTAGAAGGTCTCGTGAGGAAATTGAAAAGGCTAGTAAGTTTGCAATTAGTAATTTTGTAAATGAATTAGTCGTTATCGTTGAAAATTTTATTATGGCCAGTGAAAATGCGCCGAATGAAGAGATTGAAAAATATTCAGCAATTAAAAATTATGCAATTGCCATAAATTTAACCCAAAAAGAATTGCTTAAAATTCTAGAAAAAAATCAAGTAAAAAGAATTTTTCCACTTAATGAACAATTTGACCACAATTTACATGAAGCCATTAGTAGCATTGAAAATGAAGGTGAAGAAGGTATTGTTGTACAAGTTATTCAAGCTGGATATACTATCGCTAATCGATTAATTCGCCCAGCTTTAGTTGCAGTTTCGAAAGCAAAAATTAGCTCATAAATTAATTTTTTAATTTATAGGAATTTGTAAATTTTGTTATTTTAAAAAAATTTAGTTGCAAAATTGCTTAAGTTTTCTAAATTGCTTTATAATGAAAATGAGAATTTGATTTAGATGCTGTAGTTATTAATTTCTTATGAAGTGCAAACTAATCTAGAAAATCAATGCTGGTTGCGTCTAAGTTGTGATTTGAATTCAGCAATATTTCATGAGAATTTTAAAGTTTTTTTTGTTAAAATTATTAACAAAAATTAAATTTAATTTATTATTTAGATTTTAGGGATTGTAGCTCAGCGGTTAGAGCAGGACGCTCATAACGTCTTGGTCGCAGGTTCGATCCCTGCCGATCCCACCAAATCTTATTTGTAAAATTGCTGATTTTAAGTTTATAATTTTATTAATTATAAACAAAATAATTTCACAATTTTAATCAAATTCACTCTTACACTTTAGCCAAGTGTATTTTTATTTTGTGATTCTTGGGTTAATTAAAAGTTGGGAATTTGTGAATTTAAATATTCATGAAGCGCTCTTCTACCTAGGTTTCTATGTTCAATTTTTATTAAAAAATATGCCAAAAGTTAAAACAAATAGTAGCGCAAAAAAAAGATTTCGCGTTACTCGCAACAAAAAAATCTTACACAAACAAGCTGGCAAAAGACATAATCTTGATAAGAAAAGTCAATCTCGTATTAGAAAACTGAGAAAAGCCGCTCCTCTATCTGAAGGTCATTCAGCTAGTATTCTCAAGTTCAAAATGCCATATAGTCGCTAAAAAATTTTTTAGTGAATATAAACAGTTTTAAATTATTTTTATTTATTTTATTAGGAGTTACATATGAGTCGTGTAAAAAGAGGTGTTACAAAAAAAGCTAGACATAAAAAAATCCTTAAGCTAGCCAAGGGTTATCGCGGACGTGCAAAAAATTGCTTTCGTATTGCTATTCAAAAAGTTGAAAAAGCTTTGCGTTATGCTTATCGAGATCGTAAAGCCAGAAAAAGAGATTTTCGTGGCTTATGGATTCAGCGCATCAATGCTGGAGTCAGAGAGCATGATTTAGTTTATTCTAAATTTATCAATGGTTTAAAATTAGCAAAAATTGATCTCGATAGAAAAGTTCTCGCTGATCTGGCGGTTAAAGAACCGCAAACCTTTGCCAAAATTGTTGAAAAAGCAAAAAAAGCTTTACAAGCTTAGAAAAAATTTCAATTTGAGTATTTGAGTTGATAGAAAATATTAGCTCAAATGCTCATTTAAATTAATCTTATTTTAGCTAGTTATGAAACTTTACAATGCCTTGGTTAAAAAAAATGAATTGGGAAAGATTGAAGATATAATCATGATCAAGGAAGGTTTTTCTTGGAAAGCTTTTATTTTTAATGGTGCTTGGTTTTTATATCATCAACTCTGGAAAGAAACAATTATTCTTGTTGGCATAATTTCAGCTTTTACTTTCTTTGCAAAATTATCAACAGATTTCGACAAGGTTTTATTGCAACTAGCCTTATTTTTTATGATTGCACTCAATGCTAATAACTGGCTTTGTGATAATTTAAAGAAAAAAGGTTACGAATTTGTCGGGATAGTTTTTGGAAGTAATGTCACAAATGCCAAATTACGATTTGTCCAAAAATTGCAATTAAAAGAATTTGATGACGATCAGTTTGGCGACGCTTTTCTTAATCCTAAGCTCTATCAAAATCGCAAAAAACTACATTAAAAAGATTCATGAAAATTTTTATTATTGATTATGGTGCAGGAAACACCGAGTCCGTGATCAGTGCTATTAAAAATATTGATTCACAAATTGACGCTGTTGTTTCATGCGATATAAACGAGCTTAGATCGGCAACCCATTTAATTTTACCAGGAGTTGGATCTTTTGGGGACTGCATGTCTGGATTAAAAATCGGCGAAGGCTTTCTTAATGAAGTGCGCAATCAAGTAATCAAAGAAAAAAAACCATTTTTAGGAATTTGTGTTGGCATGCAGGTATTAGCTTCAATTGGCCTAGAGAATGGAAATCATCAAGGGCTAGGATTTATCAATGGTCGTGTTGAAAAAATAAACGGCAAAAGTCATGAAGGTAAGGATCTAAAAATTCCCCACATGGGTTGGAATAATTTGCTAATCAAAAATTCTAAACATCCATTGCTTAAGGCTATTGCAGATGGTGATCATTTTTACTTTGCTAATTCATATCATTTTATTTGTCAAAATGAAAATAATGTTTTAGCGCAAGTGCAATACGGCGATAATAAAATCAATGCTTTGATCGCCAAGGAAAATGTTATTGGTGCACAATTTCATCCCGAAAAAAGTGGCGAAAAAGGTCTGCAATTTCTTAAAAATTTTATTGATTGGCGTCCGTAATAAAAAAACTTAAGAAATAAATCAAATATAAATTTATAGTTATTTTCAATAATTTTTGTAATAATGAATAAGCGCTATAGCCTTTCACAAATTATTAATGAAGCCTTATTTAACATGGATAATGGCTATTACCGACATAAAAATCCTTTAGGAAAAGATGGTGATTTTATAACCTCCCCTGAAATTTCGCAAATTTTTGGCGAAGTGATAGCTGGCTATTTTTTGCATATTTTTTTTGAAAATAAATCAAAATTATCATTCGTAGAAGTTGGAGCTGGTAGAGGATTTTTAATGCGCGATATTTTAAAATCGATTAATAATTTAGCGAATAAAAAAAATCAAATAGCCATTGATTTTCTAAGTCAAACAACTTTTCACATTATTGAAATTAATGTTAGTTTAATTGCAATTCAAAAACAAAATTTACAGGAATTTTTTCCGTCAATAAATATCAAATGGCATGAAAATTTTGCTAATTTTTTAAAAGAAAAAAATGGTCAAATTTTTTTGTTAAGCAATGAGTTATTCGATTGTTTTGCTATAGATCAATTTGTAAAAACTAATGATGGATGGTGTAAGCGTTTAATTGAATTTGCAGATGATTGTAAGCGAAGTAACCCGCGAATTATTGTTAATGAATTTAATTTAGAAGATGATCAATTTGTTAAACAGCAATTGGGAGAAAAATTTAGTCGCGAGGCTCATATTGGCGGGGTCTTCGAATATAGTTTATCGGCAAGGAGTTTTATGGAAGAAATATGTCATGCCTTGCAAAGCTATGGAGGAATAGCAATTAACTGTGATTACGGATATGATAATTATGATTTTGCAGATAGCTTGCAAGCCCTTAAGAATCACCGAAAGGTTGATTTTATTGACGCGCTTAGCGGATGCGATATTACTGCCCATGTTGATTTTTTAGCACTTGATAAAATAGCAAAAAATTTTAAACTCAAAACTTCTTTGATTGCACAAAGACAGTTTTTGCTTGAGCTCGGCGCTTATGAGCGTTCGCAAAAATTGCTTGAAAAAAACCCTGCGCAAGCGCAACAAATTGCTCAGGGTTTAGAGCGTTTAATTTCACCTACTCAAATGGGAGAACTTTTTAAATTTCATATAATTTGGCGATGAGTTTAATACAAAAAAATATACAAAAAACCACCAAGGAGCTTGAAAATATTGAGCTACTCTTGGATAATACAATTGAAAATGAAGTTAAAAATTTTCAAATTAACGAAGTTTTAGAGTTTTTTGCGTTACCCTTTAACGACTTGATTTTCGAGGCTTCGCAACTTCATCGTCAATTTCATAATCCAAATGAAGTGCAAATCAGCACTCTTTTAAGCATTAAGACAGGAGGATGTCCTGAAAATTGTAAATATTGTCCACAATCTGCGCATTACGATACAGGCCTTGAAAAGCAAGGCTTATTGGCGATCGATAAAATTTTAGAATCTGCGCAAAACGCCAAGAAATCAGGAGCTTCAAGATTTTGTATGGGTGCAGCATGGCGAAGTCTCCACGATCGTGACGTTGAAAAAATTTGCGAAATTGTTCAAGCAGTTAAAGATACTGGTTTAGAAACCTGCATGACTTTAGGAATGCTTACCGATACTCAAAGTAAAAAACTTAAGGAAGCGGGACTTGATTATTACAATCACAATATCGATTCTTCCGAAGAATTTTATTCAGAAATTATTTCGACGCGAAATTTTGCGGATCGCTTAAACACTTTAAAAAATGTTCGTGAAGCTGGATTAAATGTTTGTTCGGGCGGAATTGTTGGCATGGGCGAAACTAGGGAAGATCGCGCCAAAATGTTGATCATACTTGCTAATTTACCGAAGCAACCTGAATCAGTGCCAATAAACATGCTTGTTAAGGTTAAAGGTACGCCACTGGAAAATATTGAAAATCTTGATCCATTTGAGTTTATTCGGACTATTGCCGTTGCAAGAATTATGATGCCTAAAGCTAAAGTTCGTTTATCGGCAGGTCGCGAAGAAATGAATGAGCAAACACAAGCCTTATGTTTTTTGGCAGGAGCCAATTCTATTTTTTATGGCGAAAAACTTTTAACAACGCAAAATCCACAAACTAAAAAAGATCAAGAATTATTTTTAAAACTAGGTATCAAGGGAGTTTAACCAAAATTCATAATTAAATCAAATTATTTTACTTTTAACTTTTATTAGTTAAAATAATTATAAAAGTTTAAAAATATTAAGAAATTTAGTAGTTCTTAGATAGATTGTTAAAAATAATTGTATATTTTATGTCAAATTACGAAAAAAAAATAAATGAAATTGGGATTACTCTCCCTAGCCCTGCAACTCCAGTCGCTAACTATGTTGGTTTTGTAAAGAGCAATAATATAGTTTTTATCTCTGGACAATTGCCTTTGGAAAATGGTAAACTTCAAGGCATTGGCAAAGTTGGTAAAGATTTTAGTGCTGATGAGGCCAAAAAATTTGCTAAACTTTGTGCAATTAATATTTTAGCTCAGTTGAAAGTTGCCTGCGAAGGTAATCTAGATCGAGTTACAAAATGCATAAAACTCGGAATTTTTGTTAATGGTGATGTTGATTTCAAAGATCACCCGGTTGTTGCTAATGGCGCTTCTGATTTAATTGCCGAGATTTTTGGTGACGCTGGCAAACATGCTCGCGCTGCCGTTGGCTCTGGCTCCCTTCCCTTTGGTGTGGCAGTTGAAGTTGATGCAATTTTTGAAATAAAATAAAGTTAATAAAATTATTAACTTACCATAATAACAATTAACAATTAAAGATAATTAACCTTGTTAATTGTTTTCTCTTAACTTTTTTCAAATAATCATGGTCTATACCAAAAACAATTCAGCAAGAAATTATACTAAAAATTTTGCCAAACCAAGTCAAAAAAATTTCCGCTCATCATCTTCAAATTCTGATGGCGAACGCGGATCTTTCAACTCCAACTCCTCACGTTTTGAAGGTGAGCGCGGATCCTTTCGTTCTAATTCCGCAAATTCTGAAGGTGAGCGCGGATCTTTTCGCTCCAACTCAAGATCTTCAGCTCCTAAAAGAAGGCCATCATGGGAGTTGCCTCAATTTGAAGGTCAAAAAAAATTCTTTAAAAAACCCTGGGGAAGTTCAAAGCCATTTACAAAAAATCGTCGAGATGGTGAAGAAAATTCTTCAGGAGATTTTCAAGATTCTAGATCATTTTCCAAGAGACCTCGCCAAAATGATGAAAATTTTAGTGGAGATTTCCGATCAAATGAAAGAGGCTTTGCAAATAAGCGTCATTCAGGTGATGAAAATTTTTCAAGAAACTCTAGCGAAAATGAAAGACCTAGTCGTGGAAATTCATTTGCAAGATCAGATTCACGATCTTCGCGCAATTCATCTTCTGGCTTCAGATCTAATGAAGGACCCCGTGAAAGATTTTCTAAAGATAAGCCATCGCAATTTGTAAAAAAAGATTCTACTAGTCATCAATCTAAACAAGATCGTAAATCAAATCGCCCTTATATTTCTCCTTTTCATCTGTCAATTACGGTTAATGATTTGGTTGAAACACGAAAATTTTATGGTGAAATGCTCGGCTTAGTTGAAGGAAGATCGGATAATACTTGGATTGATTGGAATCTTTTTGGTCATCAGCTTGTAACACATCTTCGCCCAACTAAAATTGACAATCGCACTCAACAAATTGTCAATGAAGTTGATAGTAATGGTGTGCCAGTTCCTCATTTTGGAGTGGTTATAGGTTGGAAACATTTTCATAATTTTGCTCAAAAACTTAAAGATGCACAAATGCAATTTGTTATTGAGCCTTATATTCGTTTTCAAGGCGAAGTTGGCGAGCAAGCGACGATGTTTTTTTATGATCCAAGCGGCAATGCTATTGAGTTTAAATCATTTCAAGATATTTCACAATTATTTAGCAAGCCTCAATCTCCAAAGCCCGAATCAGCTGAAGAAGAGTCTAATGAGTCTGAAGAAGAGTCTAATGAGTCTGAATCTGACGATTTAGAATAAATAATTGAAAATTTATTTTTTGATTATTTAAAAAAAGTTAAAATCTAATAAATTTAATTGGCAATTTTATTTTTTACTTTATAAACATTAAAATTATAAATTTTAGAAAATAAAATTTAGTTATATTTTTAATATTTTTTTCTAAAGACATGAATCTTTTAAATTGCGAAGACGTAGTTAAAGCCTCGCGGTTAATAGAAAATCATATTAAAAATACGCCAAT
Organism: Rickettsia typhi; assembly: GCA_945901265.1. GTDB lineage: Bacteria > Pseudomonadota > Alphaproteobacteria > Rickettsiales > UBA1997 > CAILUF01. Next base: position 30,616 of record CAMDJZ010000010.1, on the reverse strand, counting down.
TATTTCCAATTCATTCATAAATAAAATCTTGAATTCACAAGTTTTTTTTAAGATGGATAGCCAGCAAGTAACCCAATCATTTAAGGCTCGGGGAGCTTTTAATGCGGTGTTAGCTTATTATCAAAAGCATTGTAAATTTCCTAAAAAAATTGTTGTTCAAAGTTCTGGAAATCATGCGCAAGCAGCTGCCTATGTAGGAAAAAAATTTAACATTCCAGTATTAATTTATATGGCAAATACTGTTTCGCCCTATAAAGTTATGCTTTCGCGTCAATTAGGCGCTGAAGTTGTGCTTTGCGAAAAACGTAGCATTGCCAATGACTTGGCTGAAGAAAAACAACGGCAGGGTTATTTTTTCATTCACCCCTCTGATAATGATGATGTGATTGCTGGGCAAGGTAGCTGTGTTTTAGAAGCGCTAAAAGAAATAGGTGAAGTGTCGGCAATTTTTGCGCCTTGTGGCGGAGGTGGATTGCTCGCGGGATCTTATCTTGCGAGTCAGCAATTATCAGCAAATGCCAAGATTATCGGTTGTGAACCGTTAATGGCCAATGATGCTTCCAATTCTTTAAAGCTAGGGAAAATTATTGGTTTTGAAGATACTCCACCAACAATTGCTGATGGCGCTCGAACTCTTAAGGTTTCTTTGCGCTGTTTTGAATATTTAAAAAAAATAACCGGCATTATTGAAATTCCCGAGGAAAAAATAATTTATTGGCAAAAATATCTTACAGAAATTTTACAAGAAAAAATTGAACCAACCTCAGCCTTATCAATTGCTGGTTTGGAATTATATTTGCAGCGCAATATTTCTGAGCAGAATCAAAAATTTTTGATAATTATATCAGGCGGAAATATTGAAATATAGCGCCATTTCTATCAATTAAATTGCCAATAAATTGCCAATAAATTTCTATGGCAAATTTAGGAAAAACCCCAATCGCTTCATCGCCAATGATTTGTTATGTTGACAATAGATTATATTGATCCAAATGGTTTTATGGTAATTGGATTGCGCCAGCCTTGGCTTTGAAGCCAAGAGCAACAAGATAAGTTTCAGCAGAATCTTTGCGTGATGATTCGGGTTTAAAATATTTCACCTGTGAAAAATTTTCGCGAAGTTTTTTTAAAATCTCTGCAGAACTTCCGCCCTGAAATATTTTGCCAACAAAGATGCCATTTTTTCGAAGAATTTGTGTTGCTAAATTTAAGGCTTCTTCGAGTAATAAAATTATTCGTAAATGATCAGTTGCGCGATCGCCACAAGCATTGCTGGCCATATCGCTTAATAGTACATCGCATAAAGCATGATTATTATGAGGTATAAAAAGAAGCTGTTCTTTAATTTTTTCTACAGCATTTTCTTGTAAAAAATCCTGCTTGAAAAATTTAACGCCAACAATTTCCGTAATATCAAGTAAGTCAATTGCGATAACATTGCCTTGCCCTACTTTTTCAACTGCGTATTGACTCCATCCACCAGGGGCACATCCAAGATCAATAACAATTTTATTTTTTTTAAAAATTTTAAATTTTTCGTCAATTTCGATAATTTTAAAAGTAGCTCGCGACCTATATCCTTCAATCTTAGCGCGCTCAACAAATTGATCGTTAATTTGGCGCAATAGCCATTTTTGCGATGATTTTTTGAATCTTTTTTTTTTGTTTAAATTTTGAAATTTTTGAGGCATTAACTGTCTATTTTTCTTGCTTGATCTATTAGCATTACAGGAATGCCATCAGTAATTTTATAGGCTAATTTTGATTCTAAGCAAATTAGTTCTTGATTTTCTTCATCATAAATTAATTTGCCTTTACTTAAGGGGCAGACCAGAATCGCCAATAATTCTTCGGCAATTTTTTTATTCATAAACTTTTGATAAATTTGTTGAAAAATGCTAATTTCACTTTATAATCATCAATAAATAACTTAAAAAATTTTTTAAATTTTTTAGAATTTGTAAAATAATTTATAAATTACTGGCGAAATTTATTTTAAGTGGATTTATATTTTAAGGAAGTTAATGCCAATAAGCAATAAGTTTTGTGATTTTATGATTAAAAAACCTCAAGCAAAAAAATCTCAGCTAGATCCCCAAGTTATTGGGATTGTTGGTGGCGGACAATTAGGGCGAATGATTGCATTTAGTGCTCAAAAACGCGGACATCGCGTTGTTGTTCTTAGTAATCAAGCTAATTCGCCAGCTTCACAAGTTGTTGAAGAAGTTATTCTCGGCGATTATAGTGATGAAAAGGTTCTTAAAAAATTTTGCGATATTGTTGATATCGCAACTATTGAATTTGAAAATATTCCTTATCAAGCCGCAAATTTTATCGCTAAACATGTAGATTTTATGCCTAGTGCTGAGGTTTTAAAAATTACGCAAAATCGCTTGCTAGAAAAAAACTTTTTAAAAAATCTTAAAATTAAAACCACCAATTATATTGAAATTTCTAGCCTTGTTCAATTGGAAAAAAATTTAAAAGAATTTAAAAAGGCAATTTTAAAAACTGCTTCAATGGGTTACGATGGTAAGGGCCAAGTTGTTTTAGATATAAAAAAAGATTCAACTAAATTAGCGCAAATCTATAAAAATTTTTCTAATCAACAGTTGATTTTAGAAAAATTTTGCTCATTTAATTTTGAAATTTCAGTAATAGTCGTGCGAAGCTTAAATGGGGAAATTATTTGTTATGATCCGCTTACCAATATTCACAAAAATGGTATTTTAGCGCGGAGCATTTATCCTTCAAAAATTTCTACAAAACTTAAACAAAAGGCAAAAAATATTGCTAAAAATATTGCAGTTGCTCTTGATTTAATTGGTGTTTTAGCTGTTGAGTTTTTTGTTGTTGACCAAGAATTATTAGTCAATGAACTTGCTGCGCGTCCACATAATTCTGGACATTTTTCAATGGATGCTTGCATAACTTCGCAATTTGAACAATTAATTCGTGCGATTACAGGCTCTAAGCTTGGTTCTGTTGATTATTTTGCGTCAGGAGTAATGGAAAATTTAATTGGTTCGCAAGTTTTAGAAATTGAAAAATATCAAGAAAATCCTCTTTGTAAAATTCATTTATATGGCAAAAATGAAGTTAAGGAAGGTAGAAAAATGGGGCATGTTAACATCCTAAATAAAATAGTTAAAACCAATTAAAACCAAATTAAAATAGTTTGTAATCATGAAAAAACAATCAGAATCATTTATAACAGTTAAAAATAAATATTTACAAGATTTTACTTTTGAAACCTTGAAGAATGGCTTTCTTGGTGTCCCTCAAGAATATATTGATAAAGGATATTTACAAAATTATGACGATGCCAAAGTAATCGTGGTACCATTTGGTCTTGAAAAATCAGTGAGCTATGGCTCGGGAACAAAAAACGGTCCTCGCGCCATAATCGAAGCGTCTCCGCAAATTGAATTATTTGATGAAGAATTTTGGTGTGAACCTTTTTTACAATTTGGTGTGCTTACCATGAAGGCTCCAAAAATTGATAAAAGTTCTGTTGCTAAAAGTTTAGAGCAATTAGAAAAGATTACCGATAAAATTTTACAAGCCCAAAAATTTCCGCTAATACTTGGTGGAGAGCATTCTATCACTGCAGGATCAATTAGGCCTTTTGTAAAAAAATACCCTGATTTAGCAATTTTACATTTTGATGCACATGCTGATTTACGTGATGGTTATGATGGTGAATATTTTTCACATGCATCAGCCCTTCGTCGAGTTATGGATAATCCAATTTCAACTTTAATTTCTTGCGGAATTCGCAATATTTCTGCTTCGGAAATTCCTTTTTTAGAAGCGAATTCTAAACGCATTAAAATTCATTTTGCTAAAGATAAAAAAAATTGGAATATTCAAGAAATTGTAGCGCCCCTCAAAGGTCGTCCAGTTTTTTTAACTTTTGATATTGATGGATTTGATTCAGGAATTATGCAAGCCACAGGCACACCTGAACCAGGTGGCATGCAATGGGATGACGCATTGGAAATAATACGTCAAGCAAGTAAAATATGCAATATTGTTGGTAGTGATGTTGTTGAATTAGCGCCAGTAAAATATCTTCATTCCTGCGATTTCCTTGCTTCTAAACTATGCTATAAAATTTTAAGCTACGCTTTTTGTAAGCCAAAAAATAATTAATAATTATGAAAAATCCCATCGCAAAATCTGCAAAAAAAATCTCCAATAATTTTAATATTGCCAACACTGAAATTAAACCCTTGTCACGCCAACGAATTAATATCGACATGGGAAGCATTTTCGATTTTACCGAAATAAAAATGCCCATCGAAGTTTTGCGGGGAGGTAAAGCTGGGCCAACAATTTTTATCTGCTCCACAATCCATGGTGATGAAATTATTGGCATTGAAATTGTTCGCCGAATTCTTGAAAAGCTCGATGTAAAAATTATGAGTGGAACTTTAATTGCAATTCCAATTGTTAATGTTTTTGGTTTCAATGATAGATCTAGATATTTGCCAGATCGCCGCGATCTAAATCGTTGTTTTCCGGGATTAAAAAATGGCTCTCTAGCTTCGCAATTAGCTTATAAATTTATGAATGAAATTGTTTTGAAATCAGATTTTGGAATTGATATTCATACTGGAGCTTATAATCGAACTAATTATCCACAAATCAGAACCGATATTTCAAATCACGATAATTGGCTACTGGCACAAGCTTTTAATGCGCCTGCAATTGTTAATTCAAATTTACGCGATGGATCTCTTCGTGAAGCTACGTCGCAAGTTAAAATCCCCTTGGTTCTTTATGAGGCTGGTGAGGCTTTTCGTTTTGATGAAAATGCAGTTGAGATAGGTGTTGAAGGAATACTTCGCGTTCTTGAGACAGTTGGCATATTAAATAAAACACCACGCAAACTGCGTAAAAATATTTTTGTGGCACGCTCGAGCTCTTGGATTCGCGCTTCACAAAGCGGAATATGTTTGACTAAAGTAAAGCTTGGATCGATTGTAAAAAAAGGACAAGTTTTAGCGGAAATTTCCAATCCATTTGGTGATAATAAAGTTTTGGTTAAAGCTACGCAATCAGGAATGGTAATTGGTTCGTCAATTTTACCTCTCGTTAATAAAGGAGATGCAATATTTCACATTGGCTATGAAACTAATCCTCAAGAAAAAAATAATTTAGTAAGTGAAAACAATATTGGTCTGGACGCACTTAACGTAAAGCATTACGGAATTTAACAATTAGTCATTATTGTTTTTTTATTTTTTTGAAATTTTAATATATAGGCTACAGCCAAAAAGCTCTAATTTTTTTATTAGCACCTACTTGCAAATTATTTTTTAAAACTTACAATCAACTTATGTTATTAAAAAATGATATTTAAAATTTTTTTTATAATTTTAGCCAAATTTTCAAAGTTCATTTTTTATTATTAACTAAAAGTGTATAATTAATTTTATTTCTTTATTTCACTCTAGAAAACAATGGTTTTCGTTGGATAAGCCAATTAATTTACTAAACACAAAATTTATCAAAATCATTGATAAATTCTGCATTTAGTAATTCCTGTTAATTTTAATTTAATTTCAAATGCCTAGAGTTTCTGTTGTTGCTAAAAATTATGCCAAAGCACTGTTTTTGGTGGGGAGAAAAAATAATTTGCTTGATAAAATTTTAGAGGAATTAACATCTTTCAAACAAAATTTTAGCACGAGTTTTTCACATGAGTTGAAAAATCCAGTAATTTCAAAAATTGATCTTGATAAAATTATTAAGGAAGTTTCTAAAAAATTTAATCTCAGCGCTTTAAGCGCTAACTTCTTTTCATCAATAGTTCGTAATCGCCGCTTAAATTTATTTCCTGAAATTTTTGAAGAATTTTGTAGACTTCATCGCCAATATCAAAATATTTTGGAAGTTGAATTGATTTTTGCTACTGAACCTCAAAAGCTTCAGGTAGATCAAGTTAAACTAGTTATTGGAAAAAAATATCCCAATAAAACAATCGCAGTTCGTGTTTCAATCAAGGAAAAAATACTTGGTGGAATGCAAATTAAAATTGGCTCAGAAATGGTTGATGCCAGTCTTATAAATCAGCTCGATACTCTCAAAAAAGAGTGCCTTGCAGTTATAAACTAAGAGTTTACTTGCCTTTTAATTTTTTACGTTAAATAGTTAAACTCTAAAACTTTAAATAATTTTAAATAACAAAAGTTAAGAATTATGGAACTTAAAATCGGAGAATATTCCAATATTTTAAAATCAACAATCGAGAATTATCATACCTCTGCAGAATTTGAAGGGGTTGGTGAAGTTATCAAGGTTGGTGATGGTATTGCTAAGGTTTATGGCCTTGATCATGTTCAGGCCGGAGAGCTTGTTGAATTTGAATCGGGCGTTAAAGGTATGGCCTTAAATCTTGAAACGGATAGTGTTGGTATCGTGTTATTTGGCGATGCGCAAAAAATTAAAGAAGGTTCAAATGTTAAAAGAACTGGTAAAATTGTTGAAGTACCAGTTGGTAAATCACTTCTTGGTCGTGTAGTTGATGCCTTGGGAAATCCAATTGACGGTAAAGGACCCTTGCAAGATGTTGAATATCGTCGTGTTGAAATTAAAGCCCCAGGAATCATTGCCCGTCAATCAGTTTCTGAGCCAATGCAAACAGGAATCAAAGCTATTGATAGCTTAATTCCAATTGGTCGTGGTCAAAGGGAATTAATTATTGGCGATCGTCAAACCGGTAAAACCGCAATTGTAATTGATACTTTTATCAATCAAGCTAAGGCTCACAAAGAAAATGATGAAAAGAAAAAACTTTATTGCATTTATGTTGCAATTGGTCAGAAGCGTTCAACCGTCGCACAAATTGTAAAAACACTTGAAGATGCTGGTGCAATGCAATATTCGATTGTTGTTTCTGCAACTGCTTCTGAAGCTGCTGCTTTACAATTTTTTGCTCCATATACTGGCTGTACCATCGGCGAATATTTTCGTGACAATGGTATGCATGCTTTGGTTGCTTATGACGATCTTAGTAAACATGCGGTTGCTTATCGTGAGATGTCGCTTCTTTTGCGTCGCCCCCCAGGTCGTGAAGCTTATCCTGGAGATGTATTTTATATTCATTCACGTCTTCTTGAGCGTGCCGCTAAAATGTCTGATGCTATGGGTGGCGGATCGCTTACTGCATTGCCAATTATTGAAACTCAAGCAGGAGATGTCTCGGCTTATATACCTACAAATGTTATTTCAATTACTGACGGGCAAATTTTCTTAGAAACTGAATTATTTTATAAAGGAATTAAACCTGCTGTTAACGTTGGTCTTTCAGTTTCTCGAGTAGGTTCAGCAGCACAGACTAAAGCAATGAAGCAAGTTGCTGGTTCTATCAAGCTAGATTTAGCGCAGTTTCGTGAACTTGAAGCTTTTGCTCAATTTGGTTCTGATCTAGATTTAGCAACTCAAAAACTTCTTGATAAAGGTCGCAAACTTACTGAATTGCTTAAGCAAGATCAATATAAGCCAGTTGCTCTTGAAGAGCAGGTTGTGTCAATTTATGTTGGCGTTAAGGGTTATTTAGATAAAGTTTCGGTAAAGGAAGTTAACAGATTTGAGCGTGAATTTTTACGCAAGATTCATTCAGCTCATCCCGAAATTCTTCAGTCAATTAAACAAGAAAATAAAATTAACGAAGAAATTGAGACTAAACTTAAAAAAGCAATTGAAGACTTCGTTGCTTATTTTGTAAATCACGCTCCTTCTACCGATCTCGATCATAGTGGATTGTCGGATCGCTTGGAGCATAAAAATAATAAAAATTAAAAACTAACAATTTTTGTTGGAGTTTAATAAAATTAATTATGGCTAACTTAAAAATATTAAAAACTAGAATTAAGTCAGTGCGCTCAACGCAAAAAATGACCAAAGCCATGAAAATGGTTGCAGCATCGCGTTTGAAAAAAGCTAAATTAGCAGTTGAGCATTCGCGTCCTTATGCGCAAAAAATTAGAGAAATGATTGTTGAGTTGACCAATAATATCAGTAATCGTGATAATTTTAGTGAAAAATTTCCTTTACTTACTGGAAGACCTTCTTCGCAAACTTATTTGTTATTAGTAATTTCTTCAGATCGCGGATTGTGCGGAGGATTAAATAGTTCAACGGTTAAATATACTAAAAATCGCGTTAATCAATTGATTGCGTCAGGTAATAAGGTTAAGATTTTTTGTGTAGGTCGCAAAGCTTATGAGCAAATTAAAATTCCTTTTAGTGATAAAATAATTGAAAGTAATTTTGGGATTTTTAAAAATATTATTGACCATAAAGTTGCTGATGGAATTGCCAATAAACTTGTCGATCTTTTTGAAGGATCGCAATTCGATATTTGTGAAGTTATTTATAGCAAATTTAAATCAGCAATTGTTCAGGAACAAGTTCTATCGCAAATTATTCCTGCAAAGATTAACGTTATTCCTGAAGCTGAAAATTTGGAAAAAAATAATTTAGCAGAATCGCCGATTGTTTATGAACCTTCACAAGAAAAAGTTCTTCAAGAGTTATTGCCTAAAAATATTTCGATGCAAATTTATAATTTCTTATTAGAAAATAATGCTTCCGAACATGGATCTAGAATGGCTGCCATGGAATCTGCCACTAATAATGCCAGTAAGATGATTAAAAATTTAACATTAGTTTATAATCGTACAAGGCAAGCCAATATTACAAAAGAGCTTATAGATATTATATCTGGCGCTAATACAGCCTAAAAAACCATTTCCACTTTTTAAATCAGGCATTTGAATTTTTAGGGCTCGTCCTTGTGCGCCTAGATTAGCTTGACTTACGCGAACTTCGTCTTTAAATTCAAATGCCTGATTTAAAAGCGGAAATGGTTTAATAAAATATATTCTTAAATGATGCAAATTATAAATAATTACAAAATTAATTTATGAATATTTCAAATCATGATTGTTGGCTTAATATTGATAAGCCTATTGGTTATTCATCGGCAAAAGTTGTTAGTATTGTAAAGAGAATTACCGGTGCAAAAAAAGTTGGTCATGGGGGAACGCTAGATCCTTTTGCTAGCGGAGTATTGCCAATAGCTCTAAATAAAGCTACTAAAACAAGCGAGAAACTGTTAACTGCTAAGAAAAAATATTTATTTACAATAACTTTTGGCGAGTTTAGAGATAGCGATGATATTGAAGGTGTCGTTGAGGAAATTAGCAGTAATAAAACCACCGCTTCAGATTTGTCACAAATTTTAGCAAAGTTTTTTGGTAAAATAACCCAAACACCATCTAAATTTTCGGCAATTAAAATTAACGGAAAACGCGCTTACGAACTAGCTCGTCAAGGTCAGGAATTTTCGATGCCTTTGCGAGAAATTGAAGTTTATGAAATTTCTCTTGTTAATTTTAACGATAAATCTGCTCAAATTATTATCGAGTGTTCAAGGGGAACTTATGTTCGCTCTTTAGCTCGAGCAATATGTTTAGAGCTCAATGTCTGTGGATATGTTAGTAGCTTACAAAGATTAAGGGTAGGAAAATTTTTATATGCAAAAACAATTTCACTTGACGAATTAAAAGCAAAGGTTAATAATGAGTTAATCTTTTTAGATGGCTCGATGCTGTTGTTGCACGATGTCTTAAATGTTGAAACGCCTTGAGTTGGTTAGAGTTTTTAGCAAAATTTATTTATAAATTTAATAATTAGTTTGTTTATCATTCGAACTAGAGAATTTAATTGAAATTTTTTGTTTTGGCAAAGATTAGCCCAAGTGTGCTACTGAGAGATTGTGCTAAGTTTTAGCATTTGTTAAAATTTATTAAGTTTGCACAAATCTCACTATATTTTAATTTAAATTTTATAAAAATGTTGTTCTCAAAAAAAACAAAAAAAGAAATCATTGTTGAATTTGCAAAAAAGAAAAATGACACTGGTTCAGTAGAAGTTCAGTGTGCAATTATAACTCAGCAAATTGATAATTTGGTTGAGCATCTTAAGTCGCATAAAAAAGATCATTCTTCGCGTCGCGGATTATTAATCCTTGTAAGCAAAAGAAGAAGATTGCTTGATTACCTAAAAGCAGAATCTGTAGATAGTTATGAAAATTTAATTAAAAAATTAGAAATTCGTAAATAGCACTTATTTAAAAAATTCTGGTGTTAAGCGTTGTCACTTTAACTTAGAAATAGCCAATATTGCTAAAAATTTTATAATAAAATTAAAGCCAAAAGTTTGCATATGATGAATAATCAAACTATTGTTAATTTTAGAAATAAAATAAATTGGTTATTAAACTAAACTTTGAGTTAGGGTGTCATAGTTAATGTCAAAAGTGATAATTGCGTTAAGCTATTATCACCCCAAGTGTTAGGTTTTTAATCTAGCATTTTTATTAATCCAAAAGATGAAATTATGTTTAATGTTGTAAAAAAAGAAATGTTGCTCAATGGTAAAAACCTGACGATTGAAACAGGAAAAATAGCTAGGCAGGCTGGCGGATCGGTGGTGATTTCGCAAGGAAATACCACTGTATTATGTGCGGTTACAGTTGCTGCCAAAGCAAATGATGGAGCTGATTTTTTTCCACTAACAGTTAATTTTTTAGAAAAATCTTATGCTGCCGGAAAAATTCCAGGTGGTTTTTTCAAAAGAGAAACAAAGCCATCCGATATCGCTACCCTTGTATCAAGATTGATAGATCGCCCAATTCGTCCGATGTTTCCAGCAAATTTTTATAATGAAGTAAATGTTGTTTGTACAGTTTTGTCATATGATCCATCATGTAATCCTGATATTTTAGCTTTGATCGGTGCGTCAGCTGCTCTAGCAATTTCAGAAGCACCAATGACTGACATCATTGCCGGTGTTCGTGTCGGAATGATCAATGATGAATTCGTTATTAACCCAAGCAATGAAGAACTAAAAACTAGTCGTCTTGATTTAATTGTTGCTGGAACTGAATCATCTGTTTTGATGGTTGAATCCGAAGCTAAAGAATTAAGCGAAAGTGAAATGCTTAACGCTGTAAATTTTGGTCATAAAGCTCTTCAGCCAGTTATTGCTTTAATTAAAGAATTGCAAGCTCAAATTGCTAAGAAAAAAATTGAAGTTGTAAAAGAAAATAATCAAGAACTTAAAAGTAATATTGCAAATTTGATTAAAGAAAAATTAATTAGCGCTTACAAAAAACTTGAGAAGCAGGCTCGCGTTAATGATCTAGATAAAATTCATCAAGAAATTAAAGCTAAATTTCTTAATGAATCAACGGGTGTTGATGCTAATAAATTGAAGGCAATTTTTAAAGAATTATCCCAAGAAATTGTTAGAAATGATATTTTAAAAAATAGCATTAGAATAGATGGCCGTGGTTGCGAACAAATTCGTCAAATTGCTATCGAAACTGGTATTTTGCCGCAAGTTCATGGTTGCGCTTTATTTACAAGAGGCGAAACTCAAGCATTAGTTGTTGCTACCCTTGGAGCCGGTGGAAAAGATAAACAATTAATTGAAAATCTTGATGCAGTCATGCATGAAGAATCTTTCATGCTTCATTACAATTTCCCCCCATATTCTGTTGGTGAAGTTGGTCAATTAAAATCTCCAGGAAGAAGAGAAATTGGACATGGAAAATTAGCTTGGCGTGCTTTAAATCCAGTATTCCCAACTCCTGAACAATTTTCTTATACTACTCGTATCGTTTCTGAAATAACTGAATCTAATGGTTCATCTTCAATGGCTACAGTTTGCGGAGCTTCATTAGCTTTAATGGATGCAGGCGTTCCAATCAAAGCTCCAGTTGCAGGAATTGCAATGGGTTTAATTAAGGAAGGCGAAAAATTTGTTATTCTTTCTGATATCATGGGCGATGAAGATCATCTTGGTGATATGGATTTCAAAGTTGCTGGAACAAGCACTGGAATAACTGCTTTGCAAATGGATATTAAGATTAATGGCATCAGCAGCGAAATTATGGATAAAGCTTTACAACAAGCTCACCAAGGTCGTATGCACATTTTAGAAAAAATGAATGAAATCATGACAACTCCTAGAAGCGAGCTTAATGGTAACGTGCCAAGAATCGAAATTCTAAATATTCCGCAAAAGAAAATTCGTGAAGTTATTGGTTCACGTGGATCGGTTATAAAAGAGATTTGCGCGGTTTCAGGTTGTGCAATTGATATTGAAGATAGTGGAGTTGTAAAAATCTCCTCTAACAATTCAGAATCAATTAAAAAAGCATTGGCTATGATTCAAGATATAACTTTCGAACCAGAAATCGGCGATATCTACGAAGGTCCAGTTGTAAAAGTAATCGATGCCGGAGCTTTCGTTAGTATTTCTAATAATCGCGATGGATTTATTCATATTTCTGAATTGGCAGATTATCGCGTTGATTTCGTTGAAGATGTAATCAATGAAGGCGATATCGTTAAAGTTAAAGTTATCGGCTTTGATAAACGTGGTCGTCCAAAATTAAGCTTCCGCTGTGTTGATCAAGCAACTGGCGAAGATATTTCTGATCGCATTACCAACAAACCGCAAATCGTTGATGAGCGTGAATTTGGAGGTCGTGAAGAGCGCTCTGATAGAGGCGAACGCGGTGAGCGCAGAGAAAGAAGTGATCGCGGTGATCGTAGAGATCGTGGCGAACGTTCTGATCGTGGCGAACGTTCTGATCGTAGAGATCGTGGCGAACGCTCTGATCGCGGTGATCGTTCTGACAGAGGCGAGCGCAGAGAAAGAAGCGATCGTGAAGATCCAACTAAAAAACGTCGTGGTTTTTTTAGCTAAAATCTAAAGCATTACAATTCATATTTTTCTCGAGGGGTTTATAAGTAAATTTAAAAACCCCTCGAGAGTTTACTTAGCCAAATTAAATAACTAGCGCTAATTTAAGCTATAAAATTCGTTTAATATAATTTAAAAATAATCTACAGACTTTATGGCGATTGCTTTTGATAAATTACAAAAAATTTTACAAAATTCCTTCCCCAATGCAAAGATTGAGCTAGTTGACTTGGTTGGCGATTCTGATCATTACAGCGTCACTATTATTGATGAAATTTTTGCTAATAAAACAAGAGTTCAACAACATAAAATTGTTAATTTAGCGTTAAAAGAAATTTTGGGCGATGAGCTTCACGCCCTACAAATTAAAACTTCAAATATTTAAAAAATAATTTAATTTATGAGTAATATTTTTGACAAGATTCAACATACTATTGACAATAACTCCGTAGTTCTTTTTATGAAAGGAACACGAGATTTCCCGCAATGTGGTTTTTCTGCGATGATAGTGCAGATTTTAAAAAACCTCAATGTTCAATTTCTAGATATAAATGTGCTTAGTGATAGCGAAATTCGTCAAAGCATTAAAGAGTTTTCAGACTGGCCAACCATACCTCAGCTTTATATAAAGGGTGAATTTATAGGTGGTTGTGATATTGTTAAAGAAATGATGCAAAGTGGTGAACTATTAACATTATTAACTGAAAAAAATATTATTTAATATTGATTAACATTAGCAATTAATAATAATTAATGTTGAAGTATTGTTAAAAAAACTAATAAACCTACACTAAAATAATGGCATACGCAATTGAAATTAATCAGCTAAATAAAGTCTATCAAAAATCTTCAAAAACCCAAGCTAAAACCGCTCTTCAAAATATTGATCTAATAATAAAAAAAGGCTCAGTTTTTGGTCTTCTTGGACCAAATGGGGCAGGCAAATCAACATTAATTAATATTCTTGCTGGATTGGTAAAAAAAACTTCAGGAATGGTGAAAATTGCAAATCTCGATATTGAAAAACATCCACAATTATGCAAATATAAAATTGGCATAGTTCCTCAGGAATTAATAATTGATCCATTTTTTAATGTATACGAAACTTTAGAAATCTATGCGGGTTATTTTGGCATAAAAAAATCTCAAAGACGAACTGATGAAATTATCGAAGCTTTAGGTTTAAAAGAAAAAGCTAAATCAAAACCAAGAAGTTTATCCGGAGGAATGCGTCGAAGATTATTAGTTGCCAAAGCATTAGTTCATAACCCTGAAATATTAGTGCTTGATGAGCCAACTGCAGGAGTTGATGTAGAGCTACGCAACCAGCTGTGGAATTATGTTAAAAAACTCAATCAACAACAAGGTACAACGATTTTATTGACAACTCATTATCTTGAGGAAGCCGAACAATTATGCGATGAAATTGCTGTAATTAATCATGGCAAAGTTATCGCTTGTGATAAAAAAGAAAATTTGATGAAATTGCTTTCAACCAAGCAATTATTGATTTCCACTGTTTCCAATATTGATATTGGAATTTTTTCTCATATCCAACAGCTTCAAGCTAAACTTATTGATATTGATAAAGTGGTTATAAATTATGATCCAGAAAAAATAGCAGTTGAAAAAATTCTTCGTTGCATTTCTGATGCTAATCTGCAAATTAAAGATATCTCCACTAAGCAACCCGATTTGGAAGAAGTTTTTAAACATCTAATTGCTAAAAAATGACAGATTTAATTAGCGTCGATCAGCTAACGGTAAATGATATTGAGGCAATTCATAGTCAGGCTGATATTTTTTTTGCTAATAGCAATCAACAATATCGCGATCTTGAAAATAAACTTCTCATAAACTTTTTTTTTGAAAATTCTACGCGAACAAGAATGTCTTTTGAGATAGCGATGAAGCGTCTCGGAGGCAAGGTTTTAAATGTTGATATTTCTTTATCATCGCTTAAAAAAGGCGAATCAATTATTGACATGGCTAAAACTTTAAATGCCATGAAGCCAGATTTTGTAGCGATTCGACATAATTCTAGCGGTATCGTTAATCTCTTGAAAAAATATATTGATGCTAATTTAATTAATGCTGGAGACGGAACCAATGAACATCCTTCGCAAGCTTTATTAGATAGTTTTGTAATTAAGAAACATAAAAAAAGTTTAGCAAATTTAAAAATAGCAATTTGTGGCGATGTCCTTCACTCAAGAGTTGCACGCTCAAATATTAAATTATTAAAAAAATTTGGTTGTGAAATTCGCGTTGTTACGCCAGCAACTTTAATTGTAAATCAATATCGCAACTGGTTAAAAGAAAAATTTGATATTGAAGTTTTTGAAGATTTAATTTCTGGTATTGAAGGAGTTGATGTCATTATGATACTTCGAATACAACAAGAGAGAATGCTTGGCTGTTATATTCCTTCCTTAAGCGAGTATTTTAAACTTTATGGACTTGACTATCAAAAAATTAAATTCGCTCCTAACGCTTTAGTTTTACATCCTGGACCAATTAATCGCGATGTTGAAATTGCCTCCAATTTAGCTGATGACAAAAATAAAAGTTTAATTTTAGAGCAAGTTTCTGCAGGTGTTGCAGTAAGACAATCTTTATTATTAATGCTAAGTAAAAATTAAGTAAAAAAAATATTGTATTTTTTTTAAAAGTTTTAGCTACCAATTTCAAATTTTTTTCAAATTTTTTTTGAATTTTTTTTGAATTTTTTTATTTTATAAATTCTGACGTAATTTAATTAAAAAAATTTTTAATTTTTTGTAAATTTTTGTTTACAATTAAAATTCTCTAATTAAGTTGCGCTATCCTTTTTATAATTTACATTTTGAATTGGTGAATTTATTTTGTTAACTTTAAACTCAACAAAAAGAAATGGCAAAAGAGCAAGAGTATGATCGAGCTAAAAACTCGAAAGTTTATTATTTAAATTTTAATAAAAAAAACTTTAAAGAGAAAAATTTTAGTAAGAATAACGATCAACATGCTCAGGATACTTCTGTAGCTAAAACAATTAGAGATTTTGTTGTCGATAATAAGCCTAATATCCCCGTTTATTGCGTTCGTCCGCATGCTATAAAAAGAGCCGCAAAGTTTTTTGTCAAAAATTTTTCGCACACAAAATTCAACAGCTCAATACTTTATTCAGTAAAAAGCAATTCTGATAAATCTGTCTTGCAAAATTTATTTGATTCGGGAATTTCTAAATTTGATGTTGCATCACTTTTTGAAATTAAATTAATAAATGAGCTTTTTGGTAAGAAAGCAAAAATGTTTTTTATGCATCCCGTAAAGTCACGTGAAGCAATCAAATCAGCTTATTTTGATTATCAAATTCGTGATTTTTCTCTGGACTCATTTGATGAATTAGAAAAAATTCTAGCAGTAACAAAAAATGCAAAAGATCTAAATCTCCATGTTCGACTTGCTATTTCAAACTCGCATTCAGTTATTGATCTTTCTGGAAAATTTGGAATTTTACCATCTGGTGCCACTGCTTTAGTTCGCGAGACTCGCGCAGTTGCAAAAAAATTTGGAATCTGTTTCCATGTCGGATCTCAATGTATGGATCCTGTTGAATATCGTAATGCCATTAATACCGCTAAAGAAGTAGTTAAAAAAGCCAGGGTACGTCTCGATGTTTTAGATGTTGGTGGCGGTTTTCCTTCGATTTATCCGACGATGACCCCGCTTGGAATGAATAGCTATTTCGATGAAATATTTGAAGCAATTCAGCAAGCTGAATTTGGAAATAATTGTGAAATTTGGTGTGAACCTGGAAGAGCTCTAGTTGCTGAGGCTGTATCTTTGGTGGTAAGAGTTGAGGCTCGTAAACAAAACATGCTTTATATTAATGATGGAACTTATGGCGGATTATTTGACGCAGGTTTCCCAGGATTTATTTATCCAACTCAGGCAATTAGAATTAAAAATCCTAAAACACTTGAAAGCGAAAAAACTGCTTTTGGTTTTTATGGCCCAACTTGTGATTCAATGGATAGCATGAGGGGTCCATTTTCCTTGCCAGAAAATATCTCCGAAGGTGATTATATCGAGATTGGTCAGCTTGGAGCTTATTCAAGAAGTATTAGAACAGAGTTTAACGGCTTCGGCGAAGTCATGCAAATTGAGGTTGATGAAGAGCCAATTGATTCAATGTACATTGTTCAAGATGATAATTTTGAAATCTCAAGTAAAAAAATATAAATAATTAACAATTATTAGTTTTTGTTTAAAAAACCTAATAATTGTTAAAAATGTCCAAAAAACAATTAAAGATATTGCCATAAATTAATTTGATTTGCGTAATTGATTCAGCCAAATGTTAAACCAGTCATTTAAATCTCGAGATTTGGTCCTTTGCTGCAGAATTTTAACATGACGATCAAAGATAAAAATGCTCATTGTCGAATCAATTATTGATGTAGATTCTTTGAAGTTTAGATTTAAACATTAGCAAATTTTGTCATTTATCAATGATAAACTTTAGGTGATAATTTTATCGACAAAAAAGATTTAAAAAAAGCTAAGAAAAATTTTGCGCAACATATCGAATTTTGTGAAAAAATTTTAGGAAAGAAAATTGATAGGTATAAATATGGGATTTAGATTAGCCTTGCAGATTCAAGAGACAGAGCTTGTTATTCATTAACATTTAGAGGCTTGTTAACGAGGCATGGTTCACAATGATTATGAGAATAAATGGTTTATACTTAAGTAATTTTGTTAATTACCCTATTGGATTCCGATGTTTATGATTGCGGATATTCTAAAAAAGAAAGAGAAGAAATTTTGCAAAGCTATTTGAAAAATAAGTTTTTTGTTTAAAATTAAAATGCGTTGTGGATAAATGTGTTTTACAGCATTATTTTTTCTTGCTTTTTTAGTGTCTTGAAATTTAAGTTCTACTCAGTTTTTTTATGATTAAACAAAGATCTTTATTAAAAATTATTGCTTTATATTTAATCGCAATAGTTTTTGTTGCTTTTAATATTACTTCAATAAAAATTTTATCTATCGCCACAGTCTTTCCCTTGATTGATGTAATGATGGTTTTTTACTTTGCAATTTTTCGTCAATATTTTGGAATTTGGTTTATTTTTCTCATGGGAATTTGGTCTGATGCGCTTACAGGAAATGATCTTGGCATAACTTCGCTATGTTATATAATATTGGTTAAATTCTTCTTAACTATAAACCAAAAAATGTTAATACGCGAAAATTTTATTCAAATTTGGCAACAATTTGTAGCTTTTTGTTTTGTAATTATCGTTATCAAATGGGGAGCGCTATCTATACTCGAAGGCTCATTATACGGATTATCGGTTCCTTTGGCGCAATTTTTATTATCGGTTTTTTTATATGTTCCAATGCATAAATTTTTTGATTATCTTAGTGCTAAATTATTGGGGGATGAATAGTGCTAAGAGATATTCGCAAAAATAAAATATTCAATCGCCGAGCTTTAATTTTAGGAGCTGGGCAATCTGCTCTTGCTGGAATTTTAGTTTTGCGTTTAGGCTATTTGCAATTGTGGAAACATGAAGAATATTCAATTCAATCTGATAGTAATCGTATGAAACCAATTATTAATCCTGCGCCTAGGGGAATGATTTTTGATCGCAATGGAATTTCATTAACAAAAAATGAAAGTAATTTTCGGCTATTACTTTATATTGAAAAAAAAAGAAATTTTGAGGAGTTAATAGAAAAATTAGCTGAAATACTCGATCTTAGCGCCGAAGGTAAAAATTTATTTTTATCGAAAATTAAAAATGCGCGTCGCAAAAATATTATTTCTCTAATCGATAATTTAGGATGGGACGATCTAGCGCGCATCGAAACTAACTCTCACCTTTTGCCGGGAGTTTCTATTGAAAGTGGAATTATTAGACGCTATCCCTACCCTCAAGAAACTGCCCATTTTCTAGGCTATGTATCGCTTCCCTCTGAAAAAGAAATTGATGAAAATGAGCAGTCTTTATTTATGCATCCAGATTTTAGACTTGGAAAATTTGGTATTGAAAAAAGTTTTGATGAAGTCTTGCGCGGTAAATATGGCGTGAAATATGTCGAAGTAAATGCTAGAGAAATTCCGCTTCGCACACTTTCAACCAAGCCATATGTTGAAGGATCGCGAATTAATTTATCAATAGATTTTAGATTACAAAAATTTGCTACACAGCTAATCAAGGATGTTGTTGCGTCTTTAGTTATGATTGATGTAAAAACTGGTGAAGTTTTAGTTTATGCATCATCCCCATCTTTTGATCCCAACAATTTCGTTGAAGGAATTTCTAAGGAATATTGGAAACAGCTTTATGATGATCCAAAAAAACCATTAAGTAATAAACCAATTTCAGCACTTTATCCTCCGGGCTCAACCTTCAAATTAATGGTTGCGTTAGCAGCATTAGAAAGTAAATTTAATCCAGCTACTAGGGTTTATTGTGGAGGTTCTTACCAAATGGGTAAACGAACTTTTCACTGCTGGAAAGAAGGGGGACATGGTTCGCTAGATCTAGTTTCGGCAATTATGCATTCTTGCAATACTTATTTTTTTACAGTTGCCAATCAAATTGGTCATAAAAAAATTTTAGAAATGGCAAAAAGATTTGGCTACGGTGAAAAGCCTGATATCAGTATCCATGGCGCTAAGTCAGGATTATTACCTTCTGACGAATGGAAACAAAAAGTTTTTAATCAACCTTGGGTTAAAGGTGATACTCTCAATACTGCGATTGGTCAGGGTAGCGTTTTAGCAACACCTTTGCAAATGGCTGTCATCACTGCGCGAATCGCTAATGGTGGAATTCCAATTAAACCTTATTTGGTTCGTAATCAAAATATTTTTAAACAATTTGATGAATTGAAATCTGCGCCACTCGTTGATCAATCTCATCTAAAACTCATTCAAGAAGGTATGAGGCGAGTTATTAACGAACCAGGTGGAACTGCTTATGGCAAAAGAATCGAAGTTAAAGGTTATGAAATGGCAGGAAAAACTGGAACTTCGCAAGTTATTTCTAAGCGTGAAAAAGAAATGACCAGCGTTGAAAGAGAAGCTAATGCTAATCATGCAATTTTTGTTGGTTATGCACCAATCCAAGATCCCAAATATGCAGTTTCGGTAGTTGTAGAGCATGGTAAAAGCGGTTCCATGGCAGCTGCGCCAATCGCTAAAGATCTTTTGGTTGAAGCGCAAGGACTTAACAATCGCAAAGGTTCTTAATTAGATTTTTTTAGAATCCATTTTCATCTAAAAATATTTTTGCACATATTGATAAAAACTACCTAATTAAAAATTAAAAAAATGACTTGCACTTTGAATTTTTTTTTTTAAATTTCACGTTCTTATCTCTTGTTTTCTAAAGCTTTAATAAAAATTCCCTAGAGCATTTAAAAAATTGCATGCGGAAATGTCGTAAAGTTTAGTAAGCAAGATCTTTGTAATATGATCTTTTAATCGCTATAAATTATTGACTTGAGATCTAAATTTAATTAAAATTACGATGCAAAATAAAGGAAAAATTACGCAGGTTATTTCTGCGGTGGTTGATGTCGAATTTGAAAGCGGTGAATTGCCAGCAATTTACAACGCTCTAGAATGTAAAAATGAAGGAAAGCGTTTAGTTTTGGAAACCGTTTTACATATTGGCGAAAGAACAGTTCGTGCTATCGCCATGGATTCGACTGATGGCTTGACCAGAGGTAGCGAAGTGATTGATACTGGAAGAGCAATAACTGTTCCAGTTGGCGAAGCTACTCTTGGAAGAATCATGAATGTTGTTGGTGAGCCAATTGATGAGAAAGGTCCAATTGAATCTGTTGATAGGTTACCAATTCATGCATCATCTCCAGAGCTTGTTGAGCAAGCAACTGAAACTGAAATTTTAGTTACGGGAATTAAAGTAATTGATCTTCTTGCGCCTTACTCTAAGGGTGGAAAAATTGGTTTATTTGGTGGAGCTGGAGTTGGAAAAACTGTTTTGATTATGGAGTTGATTAATAACGTTGCTAAAGCGCATAGTGGATATTCAGTGTTTGCAGGTGTTGGTGAAAGAACTCGTGAAGGAAATGATCTTTATCACGAGATGATTGATTCAGGAGTTATCGATGTAAAAAATCTCAAAAATTCAAAAGTTTCATTAGTCTATGGACAAATGAACGAACCTCCGGGTGCACGTGCACGTGTTGCTTTGACTGGTCTTACGCAAGCTGAATATTTTCGTGATAAGGAAGGTCGAGACGTATTATTTTTTATCGATAATATTTTTCGTTTTACGCAAGCCGGATCTGAAGTTTCTGCGTTACTTGGGCGCATCCCTTCAGCGGTTGGTTATCAACCTACCCTTGCTACCGAAATGGGCTCAATGCAAGAAAGAATTACTTCAACTAAGAATGGTTCAATCACCTCAGTTCAAGCGATTTATGTTCCTGCTGATGATTTGACCGATCCTGCTCCTGCAACTTCATTCTCGCATCTTGATGCAACCACAGTGTTATCTCGTCAAATTGCTGAAATCGGAATTTATCCTGCGGTTGATCCACTCGATTCAACTTCAAGAATTCTTGATCCAAGAATTGTTGGCGATGAACATTATCAAGTAGCGCGCGAAGTGCAAAAAATTCTTCAAGCTTATAAATCGCTTCAAGATATTATTGCAATTTTGGGGATGGATGAGTTATCCGAAGAAGATAAACTCACTGTTTTAAGAGCTCGTAAAATTCAAAGATTTTTATCGCAACCATTCCACGTTGCTGAAGTATTTACCGGTTCCCCAGGAAAATTAGTTTCATTGCAAGATACGATTCGCGGTTTCAAAGGTATTTGTGCTGGAGAGTACGATTATCTAGCTGAATCAGCTTTTTACATGGTTGGAAATATTGAAGAAGCGATTGCTAAAAATGAAAAACTAACAAAAAATTAGTTTTGTGAATAATTGCTAGCTTTAATTTACTTTTAACAAAGTTTACTCGAAGCTAACAAAAAATAAAGTTTAAAATAAGTATGAGTTTTCAATTAGAAATAGCTTCTCCCCAAGGTCTATTATTTTCTGGCGAGTGTAATTTAGTGGTTATTCCTGCTTATGATGGTGAGATTGGCGTTATGGATTCGCATGAAGCTTTTATCGCAAATTTAAAGGAAGGTGAAATTAAAATTTTTGATGATCAACAAAATCTCCTCAAATCCTTCAGCCTAGAGTCAGGCTTTGCCGAAATGCAAAATCATAAATTAATTGTTTTAGTAAATTAGCTTTTAAACTTCGAAGTTAAAAATGGTTTATTTAATTCTAGTTTTAAAATACATTTTTATGTCTAACTAAATTTTAATGAAGAATCAAATTACCTTATGTCAATTCTTTTATCAAATCATTAAGCCTTATAAATTTTGGTATTTTTTGATGATGTTAACACCAATAGTTTCGGCATTTTTTATGCCTGTTAGTAATTATGCTCTCAAGTTGATAATTGACCATTTAGCGGTCAATCAAAATTTTACAATTAGCGATATTATTTTCCCCGTAACTATTTTTTGTATTGCTGTTTTTGTAGCGCAAATGATTTGGCGAGTTTACAATTATGGCGATTACAAATCGCAACCATTTATCGAAGCAAATATCATCAATAAAGCTTACTCAATGCTTCTTGAGCATAATTACCAATTTTTTCAAAATAATCTTTCGGGTAAAATCGCTAGTCAAATCGCCACTCTTCGCGATAAATATGTTAGTATTCAAGATCATATTTTTCATGGCTTTGCTTATTGCGTTTTAACGATTTTAATAACTTTAATAATTTTTTTTAATGTTCACCAATCAATTGCCATTGCCAATTTATTGTGGCTAGCAATTTCGATACCGCTAATGTTTTACTCCAAGAAAAAAATTTTTTTTCTATCAAAAAATAGTACTGAAGCTCGTCAGAAAATTACCGGATTGCTCAATGATAGCATCTCTAATATCAGCACCGTTTTCCATTTTGCCAATCGCAATTTTGAAAAAAAATTATTGAAAAATGCCAATGATGATTTTGTAAATTTAGAACAAAAAAGAATCTGGTTTATTAATATTAATCATTTTTGGATTGGCTTAGTTTACGCGGTTTTGCCAATTGTTACGTTGTTTTTAATGATCGATCTGCGTCAACAAAATATTATTACAATTGGTGATTTTGTTTTGGTTTTGGCCTTGATGTTTCATCTCTTTGATCATTCCTGGGCAATGCTTCAGCATATTGATGGTTTGATTAATGATTACGGGCAATTAAGTGAAGCATTTACAATTTTTGATGAGAAAAATTTGGTTAATGAAAATAATGAATTGGTAAATTTAAAATTAGGAGATTCACAAATTATTTTTGAAAATGTTAATTTTAAATATAGCGAAAATTTAGTATTATGTGATTTTAATTTAAAGATAAATCCAGGTCAAAAGATCGGGCTAGTGGGCTATTCGGGAGCTGGTAAATCAACTTTAGTAAATTTACTTTTAAAAGTTTTTACTAACTATACAGGTAAAATTATTATAAACCAACAATGTTTAACAGAAATCAATAATGATGATTTACGCGCCAATATCGCTGTTATCCCCCAAGATCCGGCATTATTTCACCGCAGTATTTTTGATAATATTGCTTACGGCAATCCCAGTTCTTCACGCGAAGAAGTAATTGAGTCCGCAAAAAAAGCTCACATTCACGATTTTATTTTTTCTTTAGAAAATGGTTATGATACTTTAGTTGGCGAGAGAGGGGTTAAGCTTTCAGGTGGACAAAAACAGCGAATTGCTATTGCTCGCGCACTACTTAAAAATGCTTCGATTCTTATTCTTGACGAAGCAACTTCTTCGCTAGATTCAAAAACTGAAAGCGAGATTCAGCAATCGATTTTAGATATTTTAAAATTAAAAAATATTACCGTAATTGCTATTGCCCATCGCCTTTCGACCATCAAAAATATGGATAGGATTGTTGTTATCGAAACTGGTAAAATTATCGAAGATGATAGTTTTGTAAATTTAATTAGTAAAAATAACGGAAAGTTTAAAGAGATGTGGAGTCATCAAATTAACGGCATGATAAATTAATTTTTAAGATTAAATTAACTATATTTTTTCTTGTAATTTTTTATCACTCCAAGGGCGATAACATTAAGAATAAAAGTAAAAATGAAAAGCGCTAAAGCTAAAGCAAAAGCTGATAATGTTTTAGGGCTATTAAATTCTTGATCGCCAACCAATAAGGTTACAATTTGCGCAGTAGCCGTTGTAACTGAATTAAGTGGATTAAAAGTTAATCTAGCAACCAATCCTGCTGACATTACCACGATCATAGTTTCTCCAATTGCACGCGAAACAGCTAAAATTATTGCTCCAACAATACTTGGCATTGCCGATGGAATTATAACTTTTTTTATCATTTCAGATTTAGTGCTTCCAAGTGCTAAAGCTCCATCCTTTAAACTTTGTGGAACTGTTGAAATTGCATCATCAGTGAGCGATAAAATAAAAGGAATGATCATGATCCCCATTACAAAACCTGTTGCTAAAGCGCTTTCAGTTGAAATGTTAACGCTAAAAATTGAAAAAAAATTTTTGAAAAAAGGGGCAATAGCAATCACCGCAAAATATCCGTAAACAACCGTAGGAACTCCTGCTAAAATTTCAATTAATGGCTTTAAAATATTTCGCGTCGATGATTTGGCATACATTCCCAAATATATTGCTGAAATTATGCCAATTGGAATTGCTACAGCCATTGCAATTAGGGTTATAAGTAAAGTCCCTGTGAAAACTGGAATTATTCCAAATGAGCTTTGGGAAACTTCTTGCTCACTAGTTATTGCCATTTGTGGATTCCAGCTTAATGAAAATAGAAAATCACTGATGTTTACAAGTTGGAAAAATTTTAAGCTTTCGCTAAAAATTATTATGGTGATGGCAATTGTAATACCAATTCCAAATATTGCCGTTAAGGCAAGTAAGGCAATATTTGCACTTTCAAAATGTTTTTTGGCATTAAAATTTTTTAGATAAGCAAATCTTATTAAAAAAAAATTGCCAATAATAAATATTGATAAAAAAATAAGCTTTAATAGGATTGAAATATCAAGAAATAAAATGCCTATAAGAAAAATCACTAACCATAAACAAAAACAATAGCTGTAATGCTTTGGTAGAGAATTAAAGCGTGCTTTTTTGTCATTGTTTTTGCGCATTTTTTTAAAGTAATAATTTAAAAAAATACCACTTGTTAAAAGGCAAAATAAAATGCTTAAAGTTGTGCCTTGAATTGAAATAAAACTCATCGATTAGATAATGAAAAAAATTAGAATTTTTATTGAACCAAATAAAATGAATTTACTTGGCAGTAATTTAACCACAGAATTTTTACATCAGCAAGTAAAAATTAGCAAGGATGATTCGATCAATGATTTCAACTATTTGATTAATGTTATGCGTCAAAAAATTGGCGATAAGATTTTTATTTTTGATGGCGTAAATGGCGAATTTAAATCTGAAATTATTGAAATTGAAAAAAAATATTTAATTTTAAAAATAATTGAAAAAATTAGCGATTTTTCGCTTTCAAGTAATATCACCCTCGCCTTTTCTTTATTAAAAAATAATCGTATTGATGAAATTGCTACTAAAGCTACCGAGCTTGGAGTTAAGGCTTTCCAGCCTTTAATAACAAGGCATAGTGTTGTTGATAAATTTAATGAAAATCGTTTTCGCCTGAATATTAAGGAGGCTTGCGAGCAATGTGAACGTAATGATATAGCGCAAATCAATCCTCTAAAAAAACTTGATGAATTTTTGATCAATATTGAAAATAGTGAAACTTTGCTGATAGTTGCAGATGAATCGAATAGATCTAAAAAAGCCAGTAAGACTTTTTTAGAATTTGATGAAAAACATCAGAAAAAAATTTCAGAAATTATTATTTTTATTGGTCCCGAAGGCGGTTTTTGCGATAGTGAATTTAAAAAATTTTATGCTTTAAAAAATCTAATTTCAATTGGACTTGGTCCAAGAGTTTTAAGAGCCGATACCGCAGTAATTGCAACACTTGCATTAGTACAGAATTTTTTTACACATGATTAAGTAATTTATTATATAAAAAAAATGCTAAGAAAAATATTTATATCTTTGCTAATTTTATTGATCTGGCAATTTAGTTTTCTAAATAATGCATTGAGTAAATCTTGGGGTTCGCCAATTTTAAAAGTTAGAGATTTTAATGGTAAAATTTTTGAAATTGATGAGTATAAAAATAAAGCTGTGCTCGTTTTATTTTGGGCTCAGTGGTGCGGACATTGTCGCAAAGAAATGATCGAATTAGATGAAATTTATAAAAGCTATAAGGACAAGGGTTTGGTGATAATTGCCTTATCGATTGATCATAAGGAAGATGAGAAAAAAGTTGTTGATTTTGCCAATAAATTATCTTATCCAAGTGCATTTTTTAGCGATGCTAAAACTAATTTTTTAAATCGCAAAAACACCGTTCCACAAATTCAAATCGTTGATAAAAAAAGAAGCGTTATTTACAGTATCTCTGGTTATGTAGAAAAAAAAGAAATTATAACAGCTATCGATAAAGCATTATTTTAAAATTTAATTTTGAAATAAAATTATCTGAGCAAATAAAGCAAAATTATTTTTTAAATTTTATAAAATTATGAACAAAATAAGTTTTTTAAATGGCGAATTTCTGCCTCATCAAAATTGTTTAGTGCATATTGAAGATCGAGGTTTTCAATTTGCTGATGGCGCATATGAAGTAACGCTTTTCGAGAGTGGTGTTTTAATTGATGGTGAAGCTCATATTATGCGAATGATGCGCAGTCTTAATGAATTACAAATTGATCATAATTTTAGTAAGGATTTTTTACTACAAATGCAATATGATTTATTTAAGCGCAATCAAATGCAAGGCGGTTTTTGTTATTTGCAAATTACTAGAGGAATGGCTAATCGTCAACCAAATTGTCCGAAAGGTTTAAGTCCAACGATTAGTGCAACTGTTAGTGAAAAAAAAATTATTAGCAAAGAAGAGTTTGATCGCGGTTTTTGTGTAATGACCACTAAAGATATTCGCTGGCAAAGATGCGATATTAAAACTGTTGGACTTCTAGCTTCAACCTTAACATATCAAAATGCTAAGGATTTAGGTTTCGACGATGCAATTTTTGTTCGGGATTCTGTTGTTACGGAAGCAACTTACGCCAATGTTTTTATTGTCGATAAAGATGATCGTCTTATCACGCATCCCGCTAGTAATCATATACTTTGCGGAATTACCCGTAATCGTTTAATTTCAATTGCTAAAGCTAATAAAATCTCGGTAACTGAAAAAGAATTTAATGTTAAAGAATTATACCAAGCTAAGGAGATTTTTTTAACTAGTTCAACTTTATTAATTCGACCAATTAATAAAGTCGATCAGATAATTATTGCCAAAAAATCGAGCTCAAACTTCCCTATCTCTAGATTATTACTTGATAAATATCGAGAATTTATCGATGCAAATTAATATATAAATTTAAAATTTTGAATATTTTATTGCTAATCTTATTTAAAATTTTTCTTTACTAATCAATATTTTAAGCATATCAGGTCTTCAAAACAAAGCTCTTATCTTGTTAATAAATAAAATAAAAAAACTTATTGCAAAGTAAATTAAAGTTAATATATTTTATATAAATTAATTTAATTTAGTTAAAACAATTTTGTTTTTTTAAGTTATAATTAACTACTTTATTGTTATTAACCATATAACAATATTTAACACAACAAATTTAAACCCTTAAGCCCAA
The DNA here is from genome assembly GCA_945901265.1 of Rickettsia typhi. GTDB lineage: Bacteria > Pseudomonadota > Alphaproteobacteria > Rickettsiales > UBA1997 > CAILUF01. Next base: position 2,988 of record CAMDJZ010000010.1, on the reverse strand, counting down.
CCATTATGGTCGCCCAAACCCAAACCTTTGCTTTTGTAGGCATTGAAGCAATAGCTGTTGCTGTGCAAGTTAAAATTACCTCGGGAAATCCTAGCTTTACAATTGTTGGTTTGCCAGATAAGGCGGTCGGAGAATCCAAAGAGCGCGTTCGCGCTGCAATTTCTTCAACTGGGCTTGCTTGGCCTTTTCAAAAAATTACTGTTAACCTTGCTCCTGCTGATTTACAAAAGGAAGGTGGACATTTTGATCTGGCAATTGCAATAGGAATCATGATTGAAATTGGAGTATTATCTCAAGAATTAGTTAAAAATTATTTTATTATTGGTGAGCTTGGCCTTGATGGCTCAGTTCATCTTGTAAGTGGAGTGATATCTTCAGCAATTTCAGCTAATCAGCGTGGTTGCGGATTAATTTGTCCGCAAAAAAACGGTCGTGAAGCAGTATGGTCAGGAAATCCACAAATTATTGCAACATCAAGCATTATTGAATTAATTAATCACCTTAAGAGTGAACAAATTATCGCTCGACCTGATCTTTTTAACATTTCTAATGAAGTAGAAAATGAAAAATATCCAGATTTGTTTGATGTCAAAGGTCAAGAAATTGCCAAGCGCGCTCTTGAAATTGCTGGTGCGGGAGGTCATAATTTACTGATGGTTGGTCCACCTGGTACTGGTAAATCAATGCTTGCATCGCGATTAAGTGGAATTTTACCACCACTCGAATTAATGGAAGTTCTAGAAATTAATATGATTGCAAGTATGAGTGATAAAATAATTGAAGGTAAATTGCTCACCAAACGACCTTTTCGCGAAGTTCATCATTCATGTTCAATGCCAGCAATGGTTGGCGGAGGAGTGCGCGCTAAACCCGGAGAAGTTTCACTGGCCCATCGCGGAGTTTTATTTCTTGATGAATTGGCAGAGTTCCCGCGGCAAGTTTTGGATTCACTTCGTCAGCCATTAGAAACTGGATTTATCAATATTTCACGAGTTAATTCTCACATAACTTATCCGGCCAATTTTCAATTAATATGCGCAATGAACCCTTGTCGTTGTGGATATCTAGGAGATACAGCTCGTGAATGCAAAAAAGCTCCGCATTGCGCAGAAGAATATAAAAGCAAAATTTCAGGTCCGCTTCTTGATCGAATTGATATGATTATAAATGTTGGATGGGTTGATTATTTTGACAATCACAATTCTGGTCAAGAACAATCCCAGGTCATTAGGCAAAGAGTTATTAAAGCTCGGCAACTGCAATATATGCGTTATAAGGTTGATAAATCTCAAGAATTTTTTTTCAGCACCAACGCTGAAGTCGATGGTAAAATTATTGAGCCATTTTGTTTGCTCGATGAAAATCTAAAAAAAATTTTACAAGAATTTGCTGATAAAAAGAAATTGTCAATGCGTGGTATTTCAAGAATTTTAAGGGTTGCAAGAACTATCGCCGATTTAGAAAACATTGAAGAAATTACCAAAATTCACTTGCTAGAAGCCATAAGCTTTCAGCGTAATTTATAATTAATTTATGAAAAAATTTATAGAAAAATTATTTTTTAAAATATCGAAAATTTTTAAAAATTTTATGCAATTTATTATTTTTGGAGATGTGATCAAATATCTCAAATCTTCTTTTTATAGGCATAAATTTGAGTATTACGTGAAGATTTTACCTTTGATTTTAAAACGTCTTATGAGGATGGGATTGTGTATCATTTCGTTTAATAGAGATTTTTGTAAAGATAATTATCTCATAAAAAATTTTCAAGAATTTTATCTACATTTTTCTGCAATTTTCTTTGGGAAATATGCAATGAGCATAAAAGAATTTTTTCAAAAAAAATATAAACAATTAATATTTAAAAAAATCTTTCCCAAGTCAATTTTGACAAGATTTAAACGATTATATTTTGCAATTTTTGTTGATTTTTTTTATCGACAAAAAAGCGCATCAACTAGAATTTTTTTGGCATATTTTTATAATTTATTTTACGTAAATTGTAAAAATTAAATGCTAGAAAAATAAGTGAAAGTCGTTTAGGCAATCGCTTCTTTATCAACTTTAATTTTTTTTAAATGAAAAAATTATTATCATTGTTAGTTATCGTTTCTTTAGCTTCAGGCTTTGCAATTGCAGGTCATGCTAAAGATTCTGAAGGAAAAAAACATCGCACAAAAAAAACCGAGAAATCGGTTAAAAGTGAGAGTAAAGCTTCAGAATAAATAATTAACAAAAAGAGTTTTGTATGGCGCAATAGCTTGTTCATCTATTAAAAAAATTTGATTTATTTTTAATAATTTTATTATTATGCCAAAGCTCTAATTATCAATGCTTGAGAGCGTTTTGATTGATAAAAATATTAATTATTATGCGATCAACTTGATTTGTTAATGTTCAAGGGCTGTAATTTTCTGATTATATAATTGTAAATGAATATTTTAATTTAAATTGAATTTTTTATCTTTCTAAATTTTGTTAATTTTTTAAAAGCTCAAGTAAGATTTGAAATTAAGTTTTTAAATTGGCCAAAGTTTTTTGCTAGTGATATATAAATCAAGTTTAGTTTAGAAATTAAAGTGATTGCAATTAATCTGATAGATAGGTTAGAGCCTTTTCTATCTAATTAGATTGCAATATTAAGTTAATATTATTATTTTTACTAACAATTAGTTGTAATATTTAATTATTAATAGCTTATATTATATTTATTTATAAATAATTATGATAGTAAATGCCACTATCTATCATTAGTTATTTTAAACTAAACATTAATTAGGCGATAAAACTACGCTAAATAGTTGATTTAAGGAGCTTAAAACTAAGGCGTGTCATCGAATTAATCCGAGGCATTTGGCTTTAATTGATTAATGAAATATTTTTAAATTTATTTAATAAATTTAATTTAAGATTAGTTAATTATTAGTGTAATTCAGTAAATTAGTTTTCTGTTTATTGAATAACTTTAATTTTATTTATTGGCGT
>CAMDJZ010000009.1 GCA_945901265.1 Rickettsia typhi | reverse complement strand
GATTATTTTTATAAGAAATTCCATGGGCTCTGGACCTTATTAAAATAATTTAAAATCTGCTTAATTAAGATTAATAACTTAATAAAAAAACATCTTATCTTGAGCGATGATTTAAATTTATAGAATTTAGATTTGGTAAGACTAGATTTAGAATGGATGGAAGTTGATTATCGCATATAAAAATTCAAAACTTATTGGAAAATTTCTTTGAGATTATTTTATTGAGAAGCTGGATTTACTAAGGCGTTTTAAAATAAAATCTAACGGCCTATTTATTGATAAAATATTTATTAAAAAAGGTAGATAATGAAAATTCGATAACATAAAGCAACATTTTATAACATTAAAAATATATTTCTATAAATAATAAAATATTTGTTTATTGATCGTTGATAATAAAATATTTAATAAAAACTATTGACACAAAAATATGCAATTTTAAAATTAATTATATCGGGAGTTGCTGGAATACAACACTTTCAAGCAAAGAAATACAGCGACACGCCGGGTTTGCGTGGTGGTGGCTCCCGATATTGTTATCATAGCCAATCAAAAAAATGTTAAATTAAGTGAGATATTTTATTTATTTAACTAGTTTTTAAAATATAAAGGTAGTCGTTATGAAAAATGAAATTTATTACAGCAAAATCATAGCATAGCTATTTGATTAACCGAAGCACACAAAATAAATCTCCATATATTGCAAGCTTAAGAATTGGGAATTGGAATATCGGCTTGTATTGAACTTATCGAAAAGTAGAAAAAATCTTTATCAATAAAAATATTATAATTTCAGCGACATCTGAAGTATGTTATGGCGCACCCGGCAAGATTCGAACTTGCAACCTTCTGATCCGTAGTCAGATACTCTATCCAGTTGAGCTACGGGTGCTAATAAAATTTAAATATTTTAGTTATAATCGTATTAAAATTATTAAAAAATTTATTAATAATCAATTAAAATTTTAATTACGATTATAACCTAACTAATTTAGGAAGCTTGCTTTTTCTTAACAACCTTACCTTCTTCCTTGGAATTTTCAGCATCTATTTTTTGAGTGGTGCTTTTATCACCAGCAATTACTGCGCTGGCCTTCTTACGCACTAAATCCTCTACTTCCTCAGCAATTTTTGGATTTTCCTTAAGATAATTTTTGGTATTTTCTTTGCCTTGTCCAATTTTACTTCCTTTGAATGCATACCATGAACCAGACTTCTCGAGAATTTCAAATTTTACACCAAGATCAATAATTTCGCCAATTTTTGAAACACCTTCACCATAAATTATTTCGAACTCTGCAGTTTTAAAAGGAGGGGCAACTTTATTTTTTACAACCTTGACTTTAGTTTCATTACCCAAAACCTCTTCTTGTTCTTTAATGGCATTACCACGACGAATATCAAGACGAATTGACGCATAAAATTTTAAAGCATTTCCACCTGATGTAGTTTCTGGATTTCCAAACATCACGCCGATTTTCATACGAATTTGATTGATGAAAAACACAGTAGCATTGGTTTTAGAAATTGTTGAGGTAAGTTTTCTTAATGCTTTACTCATCAACCTAGCTTGAAGACCCATTTGATTATCAGCCATTCCGCCTTCAAGTTCAACTTGCGGAACCAATGCTGCAACCGAGTCAATAACTATTATATCAACCGCGCCAGAGCGAACTAAGGTGTCAGCGATTTCTAAAGCAGCTTCACCATTATCAGGCTGTGAAATGATTAAATCGTCAAGATTAATTTTTAGGTTTTTAGCATATGCTGGATCAAAGGCATGTTCAGCATCAATAAAAGCGCATGATAATCCGGCCTTTTGAGCTTCAGCAATTGCATGAAGCGTTAAAGTTGTTTTACCAGAACTTTCTGGTCCATAAATTTCAATTACTCTTCCGCGAGGATATCCACCGACGCCCAGGGCGATATCAAGAGCTAAAGAACCACTTGAAACAACTTCGATATCCATAGATGGGCGATCGCCATATTTCATGGCCGAACCTTTGCCGAATTGTTTATCTATTTGCGACAATGCCGCTTCTAAAGCTTTTTTGCGATCATTATTAATCATAATTTTCCTATTATTTATTAGTGGGATTGGTTGTTTGTTATTAAATTTTGTTTAAAAATAATTAAATTAATATTTTTCATTAATTATTATTTTTTAGGATTTTGAGCATAGTTTCACCTAAAAGGGCTGGACTCTCAGAAACTTCAATTCCCGCTGATTGCATTGCTTCAATTTTACTTTCCGCTCCACCTTTTCCGCCAGAAATAATTGCCCCAGCGTGACCCATTCTACGACCTTCAGGTGCAGTTCTTCCGGCAATAAATCCTACAGTAGGTTTCTTACGTCCTTTTCTAGCTTCTAAACGAAGAAATTCTGCAGCGTCTTCTTCGTCAGTACCGCCAATTTCGCCGATCATGATCATGGCCTGCGTCTGCGGATCAGATAAAAACATATCTAGACAATCAATAAAATTTGTGCCATTTACTGGATCACCACCAATACCAATACAAGTACTTTGACCAAGTCCAACTTTAGTAGTTTGATGAACAGCCTCGTAAGTTAAAGTTCCTGAACGAGAAACAATGCCAATTTTTCCAGCCTTATGAATATGTCCGGGCATGATTCCAATTTTACACTCACCTGGGGTAATTACTCCTGGGCAATTTGGACCAATTAATCGTGAATTTGATCCGCTTAAAGCTTTTTTAACTTTAACCATATCAAGCACAGGAATTCCTTCAGTGATGCAAACAATAAGCTCAATTTCAGCTTCAATTGCCTCGATAATTGCGTCAGCAGCAAAAGCAGGAGGAACGTAAATTACTGAAGCATTACAATTAGTTTTTTGCTTAGCTTCGTCAACTGTATCAAAAACCGGTAGGTTGAGATGCAATGTGCCGCCTTTATTAGGAGTAACTCCTCCAACCATTAGCGTACCATAATCAATAGCTTGCTGAGAGTGAAAAGTGCCTTGCGACCCAGTAAAACCTTGACAGATAACTTTGGTATTTTTGTTAACTAAAACTGACATGTTAAATTTTTAATTAAAATTAATTTACAATTTTTCATATAATCTAAAACAATTCTAAAATATTCTTTAAAATTATATTAATAAATAATTTCAAATATTTTTAGAAAATTGTTAAAAATTAATAAATTTTATACTGGCTTTACCCAGTTAAATCATATTCTTAAGCCTATTTAAGCCGAAGCTTCTTTTACTGCTTTAACGATTTTTTGAGCGGCATCAGCCAAATCATTTGCAGGAATTATCGCTAATCCAGATTTAGCAAGAATTTCTTTTCCTAAATCAACATTCGTTCCTTCCAATCTAACAACCAATGGCACACTAAGGTTAACCTCTTTGGCTGCTTCAATAATACCGTTAGCAATTATATCGCAACGCATAATTCCACCAAAAATATTAACTAAAATACCCTTGACATTAATGTCTGATAAAATGATTTTAAAAGCTGCAGTAACTTTTTCACGAGTTGCCCCTCCCCCGACGTCTAAAAAGTTGGCAGGTGAAGATCCGAAAAGTTTTATGATATCCATTGTTGCCATTGCAAGACCTGCACCATTAACCATACAACCAATTTGACCGTCCATTTTTATGTAGCTGAGTTCGTATTTCGAAGCTTCAATTTCAAGAGGCTCTTCCTCATCAAGGTCACGAAGTGTTTTAATTTCATCATTACGATGTATCGCATTATCATCAAAATTTATTTTTGCATCAAGAGCGATAATATCACCTTCATTAGTTTCAACTAGCGGATTAATCTCAATTTGCGATGCGTCAGTTTCAATAAAAGCTTTATAGAGGCAAATAACAAGATTAGAGAATTTTTTTAAAATCTCGCCTTTAAAACCTAGTGCAAAGCCAAGTTTACGTGCATGACATGATTGAATTCCAGTCGCAGGATCAATTTTTACGCTGATAATTTTTTCAGGAGAATGTTTTGCAACTTCTTCAATTTCAACACCACCTTCAGTTGAAGCCATAAAAACAACTGCTTTTGTTTTGCGATCAACAACTGCTGATAAATAATATTCTTTCTTGATATTAGAACCAGCTTCAACATAAAGCCTCTTAACTTCCTTACCCTCAGGTCCAGTTTGATGGGTTATTAATATTTTACCAAGAATTTGCGCAGATTTCTCTTTAACTTCATCGATAGATTTAACGACCTTTACGCCACCAGCCTTTCCTCTTCCGCCTGCATGTATTTGGGCCTTTACAACAAAAACTTTGTGACCATTTGCTTCAAGTTGCTTGGCAACTTCAACAGCTTCTGGAACCGAAAATGCTGGATGCCCCTCAGGAACGGCAACGCCAAATTTTTTCAAAAGAATTTTTGCTTGATATTCGTGAATATTCATTGCTTTTAGAATTAATTTTTTGTGAAATAAAATTTACCCATAAGATTAAATCTTAATTTTAACTTGGCAATCACTTAAATGAAAAAGATTTTAATTATTCGACAAGTTCAACAGATTCACGCTCTAAGCAAATTTCTTGAGCAAAAAAATTGCCAAATTTTTGCTGAACCAATTTTTTCTGTGCAGCAAATTTTTAATCCAGATGATCAATTAAAATATCCCGGTAATAATATTGGCGCTTTTGTTATTACCAGTCAAAATGCTATTTACGCACTTAAAAAATTTAACTGCGATTACAATGTAAAAATCTTTGCCGTTGGGGAAAAAACTGCTCAAAAAATTTCTGAAGCTGGATTTAAAAACATATCATATCCAAGACAAAGTTGCGTTGCAAAATTGCTTAAATTAATTAAACAATCACATCACGATAAAACTGGATTAATTCTTTATTTAAGAGGTAATAATATTAGCTTTGATTTACAAAATTCACTACAAAAATCTGGTTATAATTGTGCAGAGATTTTAACATATAAAACAATAGCTAAAAAAAGTTTTTCAATTGAGTTATTAAGAAATATCAAATACACTCATTATGATTCAATTTTAATTTTTTCACAAAAAACATTGGAGTTATTTTTTTTATTAGCCAAAAACCATAATCTACTTGAATATTTCGCAAACTCATCTCTAATTGTTTTTAGTCAAAAAATTGCCATTAAGGCAGAGGAATTGGCTAAAAAAAATTTTAAATTTAAAAAAATCGAAAAGTTTAGCGATAATATAATTCTCAAAAATTTTTATGAGTGAAGAAAAAAAAGAAAATAAAAATCTTGAAAACACCCTTTTAAATAAGGATGAATCATCAAAAAGAAATCCTAAAAATCAGCTATTTTTTTTAAAAGTTGTTGCGCTCTTTACGCTAATTTTTTTATCAATTTTTTTATATTTATACTGGCAAGATCTATCAAAAAGAAGGCTTTTGGCAAGAGTTGATAATGAAAAATTCAGCAATCTCGATAGTGATATCTTTGACTTATCGCAAGATTTCAATAATCAAAATATCGATGAAAATCATGATCTAAGCGATCTCAATATAGCTAGTCTAAAAGAAAAAAGTAGTGGATTTATTTATCAACTATTAATTAAAAACCAACTTCAAATTGAAGATTTGCGCAAACAAAATCGTGAATTAAGAAGTGAATTTTTAAAATATAAAACTTACGAAAGATATAATAAAATAGTTATATATTACGCATCTTTTCGCGATAAATTATTTAATGAAAAAAACTTTAATACCGAATTACAAAACCTTGAAATTATCTGCAATAGTGATGAAATGCTTCATGCAAAAATTACTAATTTAAAATCTCATCTGGTTAATTTTTATCCTAAAAATAAATTAGAAATTAGTTTTAAAAATTTAATTCCAGAAATTAAAGCGATCTCTGATTCAGCTCCTCAGGATAATAGTTGGTTAAAAAAAATAAATGAAAAAATTGCTAAAATTATTATAATTCGCAGAACTTTAATTAATAATTCAGGTGACGTTGACGATAAAATTATTACCATTGAAAATCATCTTAAGGCTGAAAATTATCAAGAAGCTTTGGGAATTATTTTAAGCTTAAATCAGAGCTATAACGAGGTTTTTAAAAATTTCCTAGAAAATCTTAATGCCTCGCTTGAAGTGCAAAAGATTGATTTGGAAATTTTAAATTATTTAAAAAGTTTAAATTAGATGTTTACAGTTTTTTGGTTTATTATTGCATTATTTTTAATAACTTATTCCTTAGCTTGGCTTGCCGATAATAATGGGTCGGTTATAGTAAACTGGCTTAACTATGAAATGCAGACTGATGTTCTAACGATCATTGTTATTACGATTTTATCAACAGTATTTATAATTCTTTTAGCCACTTTTTTAACGCGCATTTTAGCAATTAAATTCCCGTCCTTGCTAAAATTTTTTTTCAAAAGAAATTATACTCGTAGCCTTGAAAAAATTGTTAGCAGACATCATCAAGGTTTTGATGAGCTCGCCTCCCTGTTGCTAGCGATAGAAAATAACGATGAAAAATATATTAACTTACATCAAAAAAACTTTACGAAAAATATTAAACATAAAAAAATCAATGATTTTATTCTTGGAAAAATAGCTCTTAATCAAAAAGATAATGAAAAAATTGTTAAATATTTTTCGCAATTTGTGGGTAATAATAATGCCAATATTTTATGCCTTAAGGGTAGATTTAACCTAGCTTTAAAGCACAATGATGAAACGAGAATTATCGCTTGGGGTAAGCAATTATGCAAGTTAGATAATAATTCAGAAATAGCCAAAAAATTAATTCCAATTTGTAAAAAACACGGATTATGGCAGGATGTAAAAGAACTTTTAAAAATTATCGGCGATGATCTTGATGGCTATTTAGATGCTAATGATATTAATGCTTTAAACTTATTTGAAATGAAATATTTTTATCAAAAAAATAAATTTTTTAAAGCGCAAAAAAATGCAAAAATTTTACTAAATAAAGATGAAAATTCTACCCTAGCCATGTCTTACTTTTTAAAGTCTTGGATTAAGCTTGGTTTTAGATTTTGCGTCAGCAAAAAAATAAAAAAATTATGGCATAAAAATCCACAATTATTTCTTGCTGAAATCTATGATCTTAATTTCCATAAATTTTCAAATAAGCGACGATTTAGCTTGATGAAAAAACTACTAAAAGATACTAAAGATAAAAATTTATCTCGCTTTATTTTAGGGAAATTAGCTTTTAAGATCGGCTATTATCAAGAGTCTATAGAAATTTTTGAAGCTTTAGTGAAAGAAAATCCATCACAACGATCTTATCAAATATTGTCCAAAGCTTATCAGATGATTGGCAATGTTCATGCGCAACAAAAAAATTTAACTCTTGCTAAAAGTTATACAAAATACTAATTTCTTTTTTTATAAATTAAAAAAATAGTTTAAACATACTATAATAAAAATACTTATGATTAATGAATTTCTAACAATTTCCAATATAATTGAAAATGCCTTTGAAAATAAAGCGCAAATTAATATCCAAACCAAAGGTGAAATCCGTGATGCCGTAAATGAGGCAATTAATCTTCTTGATAGTGGACAGGCTAGAGTTTGTAATAAAATTGATGATAAATGGCATGTTAATCAATGGTTAAAAAAAGCTATACTTTTATCATTTCGCCTCAATGATAATTTTCTTAGTAAACAGCAAAATATTAACGGCGATGCTATTAGTTTTTTTGACAAGGTTTCATTAAAATTTAACAATTGGCAGGAAAGTGATTTTCGTCAAGTTGGTTTTCGCGCTCTTCCTGGAAGTGTTGTTCGTCGCGGATCTTATATCGCTAAAAATGTTGTTTTAATGCCTTCCTTTGTTAATCTTGGTGCATATGTTGATGAATCGACAATGGTTGATACATGGGCTACGATTGGCTCCTGCGCTCAGATTGGCAAAAACTGCCACATATCTGGAGGCGTTGGAATTGGCGGAGTTTTAGAACCGCTTCAATTAAATCCTGTAATCATCGAAGATGATTGTTTCATTGGCGCAAGAAGTGAAATCGCCGAAGGAGTTATAGTAGAAAAAGGCGCAGTAATTTCAATGGGAGTTTATATTGGCGCATCAACAAAAATTATTGATCGAGCTACTGGGGAAATATATTTTGGACGAGTTCCCGCATACAGCGTAGTAGTTCCTGGCAATATTTCTTCTGCCAGTATTAACGATAAAAATCTCTCGCTTTATTGCGCAGTTATTGTAAAAAAGGTTGACGAAAAAACTCGTTCAAAAACTTCCATCAACGAATTATTACGTGATTAAATTAGCAAAATTATTGCTTTATATTTAATATCAGAAATTAATAATTAATATGATTTATAAAATTTTTCGTCCACTTATTTTTCAACTCGACCCTGAATCAGCGCATAATCTAGCTATTAACTTTTTAAAATATTTTCCACGTTTTTCAACAATTTTAACCTACGAAAAAAATTATAATAATTTACAAAATAAAATATTTGATCTTGATTTTGCTAGCCCAATTGGACTTAGTGCAGGTTTCGATAAAAATTGTGAAATAGCCCTTAACATTCAAAAATTTGGATTTGGTTTTATTGAAGTTGGAACCGTTACCCCAAAAGCCCAAACTGGCAATGAAAAACCACGAATTTTTCGTTTAACTAAAGATCAAGCCTTAATCAATCGTCTAGGATTTAACAATTTAGGTTCAGAAATTTTTTTACAAAATCTCCTTAAAACAAAACCGCATTTTAATAAAATTCTTGGCGTTAATATTGGTAAAAATAAAGAAACTGACAATGCGATAATTGACTATATTGAGCTCATGTCTAAATTTTATCAATATGCCGATTACTTGACCATTAACATATCCTCACCCAACACCAAAAATCTTCGTGATTTACAAAATGAAAAACAATTGAAAGAATTTTTATCGGCAATTGATAATCAAAAAAAACAATTGCAAATTTTGACAAATAAAAACACCCCAATCCTTCTTAAAATAGCTCCTGACTTAGATATTAAACAACAACAGTCAATAGCAGAAATTGTTGCTGATTCACAAATTTCCGGAATAATTGTTAGCAATACCACGATTAATCGTAATTTCAATTTACAAAGTCAATATGCTAATGAGATTGGTGGACTTAGTGGCAAACCTCTATTTGATCAGTCTAATGAAGTATTAAAAAATTTCTATAAATTTACTAACGGAAAAATTCCTTTGATTGGAGTTGGGGGAATTTTCAATGCGCAGGATGCATATCAAAAAATTCGCTGCGGTGCTTCGCTTGTGCAAATTTATTCAGCCTTTATATTTCAAGGATTCAGCTTGGTTGAAAAGATCAAAAAAGACCTAAGTAAACTCCTCATTAATGATGGCTTTAATAATATTAAACAAGCAATAGGAATTGATAATTTACAATAAAAGTAAATTACTACTGTTAAAAACAAATAACATAAATAAAAATTTAATACTTTACAATAAAAGACAAACCGCTACAATACTGGAAAATATTTTAAAAATTTAATACAATATACATGTCAAATTTAACAAAATTTCGTGATTTAGGTCTCTCAGATGCAATGATCGAATGCCTTAGAAAAAAGGGCTTTGAAGAGCCAACACCCATTCAAGCAAAAGCCATTCCATTTTTACTTGATAATAAGAAGGATTTAATTGGGAAGGCTCAAACCGGAACTGGAAAAACCGGTGCATTCGGTATTCCAATTATTGAGAAAATCGTCCCCCAAGGGAAAAAAGTTCAAGCTTTAATTTTGGTTCCAACTCGTGAATTAGCAATTCAAGTTACTGAAGAATTAAGTTCTTTTGCTGAAGTTCAAAAAGTTTCAATCATTGCGGTATATGGTGGACAGCCAATTGAACGCCAAATTTCACGCTTAAATCGCGGAGTTGATATTGTTGTTGGAACTCCAGGAAGAATAATTGATCACCTTGATCGTAAAACTCTAGATATTAGTAAAGTATCTTTTGTGGTTCTTGATGAAGCTGATGAAATGCTTAATATGGGCTTTGTTGAAGATATTGAAAAGATTTTACAAACCTCTCCAAAAACTCGCCGTACCGTTTTATTTTCAGCAACCATGCCTTCACATATTGAACGCCTTGCAAAAAAATACATGCATGATTACGAAGTTATTGCGGTTGTTAACGATAAAATTGGCTCAAGCAACATTCAACAAATTTATTTTGAAGTTGCGCAATCTGATAAATTCGAAGCATTATTTCGAATAATTGATGTTGAAGAAAGTTTTTATGGTTTGATTTTTTGTCGCACAAAAGTTGATGCTGATGAAATCGCTCATAAGCTATACAATAGAGGATCTAGAGCCGAAGCAATTCATGGTGATTTATCGCAAGGACAAAGAGAGAAAGTTTTACAAAAATTTCGCAGCAAACAAATCACTACTCTAGTTGCAACTGATGTTGCAGCGCGAGGAATAGATATTGATAACCTTACCCATGTTATAAATTATTCTTTACCACAAGATCCAGAAAGCTATGTTCATCGCATAGGAAGAACAGGAAGAGCTGGTAAAAGCGGTATTGCCATTACTTTAATCACCCCGTCTGAGTATCGTAAATTAATTTCTATTCAACGCATTGCTAATGCTAAAATTACTAAACAAAAAGTTCCTAATGTTGCCGAAGTAATTGAAAGCAAAAAACAACGTATAAAAAATTCATTAACTGAGATTATTAATAGCGGAGATTTTAATAATTTACAAAATATTGCCAAGGAAATCTTAGATGAGAATCCAGATCCAGCAACCGTTCTTTCGGCTTTACTAAAATTAGCTTTCAAGGATGAGTTAAGTATAAAAAGTTATAATGAAATTAATGAAGCTGGTGCTTATAAAAAAAATAGGGATTCTTCATATGATGATCGTCCTTCAAATAATTATCGCCAAGGTGATCAAGATAATAGGGGCTATGTTGATAGTAAAGGAACGGCAAGATTATTTATCGCTAAAGGCCGAAATGATAATATGGATCCACGAAAATTAGTTGAATATATTGAACGCGAAACCGGTGTCAGTCAACGCCAAATCGATGATGTTAAAGTTATGGATAGTTTCTCCTTTTTCGCCGTACCATTTGAAACTGCCGAGAAGGTTCTGCACATTTTTCAAAGCCAATCTGGTGGTAATAAGTCCTTGGTTTCTAGAGCTAAAAAGAAATAAGATAAGAAAATAAATATCCTATAAACACCACGATTAGGAATGACTTACCAGAAAATTAATGCAAACTTAAGTAAAGTTATTTAAAATAATTTTATTTAATTAACTTTAAATTCTTTTCCAGATTTTAGATCTTCGATAATTGATAAAAATTTTTCTGAAGTTAAATCCTCAGCATAATTATCATTGATTTGCACAATTGGAGCATTGACGCAAGCTCCTAGACACTCGACTTCTTTAAACGTAAATAAGCCATCAATTGTAGTTTCATCCATCTTAATACCTAGTTTCTTTTCACAATCTTTGATTATTTGATCAATTCCTCTGAGCATGCAAGGTGTGGTTTTGCAGAATTGCAGAAGATATTTTCCGACTGGTTTTAAATTATACATCGTATAAAAACTAGCAATTTCATAAACTTTAATTTCTGGCATTTCAAGTAAATTAGCAACATGTTCAATGGCATTTTTAGAAAGCCAATTATAATTTTGACGTTGTGCAAGATCCAATAGCGGCATAACTGCAGACTTCTTGCGATCATTAGGATATTTTTGCAAAATCTCTGCAACTTTTTTTTTATTTTGTTCGGTAAATTCAAAACTCATAATAAAATTTATTTAACTTTTTGCCAAATGGCTCTTTTAGCCATAACCAGAATAACCAATAAAATCAATAGGAAAAGCATTGTTCTAACTCCCATTTTTTTACGTTGCTCCATTTCCATTTCAGCTGAGAAATGTAAAAAATTAACAACATCACTAATCATTTGTTCCTTAGTTGCGTAGGTTCCATCTTTATAATCAACTTGCTGATCTTCAAGAATTGGCGGAGGCATTGAGATTTGTCTTCCCTCAAAATATTGATTATAATTTTTACCACTCACAAGATTAAAGCCATCTGGTGCTTCCTTATAACCAGTTAGCAATGAATAAACATAATTAGCGCCATCGTGTCTTGCCTTGATAATCAAGGATAAATCAGGTGGATATGCGCCACCATTTGCTGATCTAGCCGATTGCTCATTAGCATATGGCGAAACAAATTTATCAGAAGGTAAACCTGCTCTTTCAAACATTTCGCCTTCATCATTAGGGCCATCAGCGACCAGATATTCACTAGCTATTTGCTTAATTTCTTTTTCGCTAAAACCAATTTGCTCAAGATTTCGAAAAGAAACTTGCTTCATGGCGTGACATGCTGAACAAACTTCGCGATATACTTGATATCCACGCTGAATTGAAGCGCGATCAAATCTTCCAAAAATTCCTTCAAATTCCCATTTTATTTTTTTAGGATGAAGAGCCGTTGTTGCAAGTTCATTGTTATTTTCAGGATTATTTGCCAATACAAGATTAGAAAATAATAATAAACAAATTAAAATAATTTTATTCATTCTTGTTTAAATATTTTTAAAAAATTAATTCTTACTTGTTTATAGTAGAATAGATTATGTTGTCAAATTAATGTTTTTTATGAGACTCTTGATAGTGCTCATCAACTGATTTTGGCAATTGCAAAACTTTTTCAAACCTCGGTAAGAATGGGAGAATTAATAAAAAATATGCGTAATAATAAAAAGTTGTAAGTCTAGAAGCCCATATGTACCAACCCTCTGCTGGAGATTTTCCCAACCATCCTAAAAAAATAAAATTTATTACAAAAACATAAAAGAATTTTTTAAATAATGGACGATAGGCTCCCGATCTAACTTTAGAGCGATCAAGAAATGGTAGGAAAAATAATAAAATAATCGCTCCAAACATCATTAACACGCCACCTAACTTGTCAGGAACTGCACGCAAAATTGCATAAAATGGTAAAAAATACCATTCAGGAACGATGTGAGTTGGCGTTACAAGTGGATTAGCTGGGATATAATTATCGGGGTGGCCTAGAGCGTTTGGATAGAAAAATAAAAAATAACCAAAAATTAAAAAGAAAACCGCAAACCCAACAAGATCCTTAATTGTGAAATATGGATGAAATGGAATTGCGTCTTTTTTAGTTTTGATTGGCACTCCTGTGGGATTGTTGGACCCAGCTGTATTTAAAGCAAGAAGATGCAATAATACAACCCCTACAATCAAAAATGGCATAAGAAAGTGCAAAACAAAAAAACGATTTAAGGTTGGGTTATCAACTGAATACCCGCCCCATAACCATTCAACAATTGATTTACCAATAACCGGTATTGCCGAAAATAAATTTGTAATAACCGTCGCTCCCCAAAAACTCATTTGTCCCCAAGGTAAAACATAGCCCATGAAAGCCGTTGCCATTGTAAGTAGAAAAATGATTATACCAATCCACCATAAAATCTCACGAGGCGCTTTATATGATCCGTAATAAAGTCCGCGAATAATATGAGCGTAGAGTGCAACAAAGAACATTGACGCACCAACCGCATGAATATAACGAATCAACCAGCCATAATTAACATCACGCATGATATGTTCAACCGAATCAAAAGCGTGCTGAGTATTTGGAACATAATGCATCGCCAAAAATAATCCCGATAAAATCTGAATAACCAAAGCAATTCCAGCAATCGAACCGAAATTCCACCAATAGCTAAGATTTTTTGGATAAGGATGTTTTTTTAAAGTATTTTCAAGCGAGGCAATTATTGGTAAACGATCATTAATCCATCCAGCTAATTTTGAAGTTTGGGTAATCGATGTATCGACATCATTTTCAATAGAGTGAAATAGCTCGATTTCTTGCTTTGGCGTAAGCTTTTTATCATCATGGTCATAGGGGGAATTTTGTGACATTTTATCCAATTTTTATTGTTTTATCATTAATGAATTCATAAGGCGGAATTTCTAAATTTTTTGGTGCCGGACCTTTTCGAATTCTTGCAGAAGTATCATATTGCGAGCCGTGACATGGACAAAACCAGCCCTTGTAATCTCCCTGCCCTCCAATTGGAACGCAACCCAAATGCGTGCAAATTCCAATTGTAATTAACCATTCTTCTTTGCCTTTTTTAACGCGATCTGAATCGGCTTGAGGATCTTTTAATTCCGCTAACTCAACTTTTTGTGCATCACTAATCTCTTGAGGGGTTCTTCTTTTAACGAAAATTGGCTTTCCACGCCACATCACTTTTTTTTCTTCACCAACTTTTATATTAGAAATATCAACATCGATTGAAGCTAAAGCCTGTACATCCTTAGAAGGATTCATACTGTCAATAAAAGGTAAAATTGCGCACGCCAAGCCAATACCGGCAGTTGCATAGGCGGTATTTTTAAGTAATTTACGGCGAGCTTCGTCTTTAACTTCTTGAGTAATATTTTTATTTTCTTCGCTCGAAATTTGATTTTGCCCTAGATTATCTTGCCCTAGATTATTTTGTTGTTTAAAATTATTATCTGCCATTAATTCTTAATTAATTTTAATAAAATTATTTTTATTTTGAATAAAAAAATTCTCTTTTTTTATCTTTAAAATCCAATTTAATAACTTTAAAATTTAAAATCTAATAAAATTTTAAAGTAAATAATTTTATCCAAAGACTTTTTTAACAATATAATCAAAGCAAAATGACAATTCTAAAAATAAAAAAATTAGATAATTCACAAGGCCTAGCTCTTCCAAAATACGAAACTTCGGGTAGTGCTGGTATGGATTTACTCGCTGGAATAAATGAAGATATCATTATCAAACCACATGAAAGCAAATTAATAAAAACCGGCATTGCAATTGCTTTAGAAAAAGGTTACGAAGCCCAAATCCGCCCGAGATCTGGTCTTGCATTAAAAAATGGGATCACTGTTTTAAACACCCCTGGAACCATAGATTGCGATTATCGCGGAGAAATTTGCGTTATTCTTATTAATCACGGCAAGGATGATTTTATTGTAAGTAAAGGCATGAGAATTGCACAAATGGTTATCAGCAAATATGAACAAGCTGAAATTGTCGAGGTTAATGATTTAGACGAAACCTTGCGAGGCAAAGGTGGATTTGGCTCAACTGGGGTTTAACTATTTTATCTTAAAATTAAATTTAGTTCATTTATTTTAATTAAACTATTTCCAATAAAAAACTATCACTCGAAGATGAACTCGAAGGTAAAATCTATAAAAAAAACCCATCGCGTATACGGCAATTCATTTGCCGTGAAGCGATTCAAATCTAAGCTAAATTTGCATTAGCAAATTTAATTTATTAATTTGGTATTAATGAATTTCTTCCGCTAAAATTATTTTTGTTTTAACTAAGTTTTATTGCCCATTTTGTTGATAAATATTTTTCAACATCTTGATATTCATCTACTTTCAAAACGCGATCAAAAATAATAACTTCGCCAATGTGACCAATGAAACTTTCGTTAGCAAAAGGCAGGCAAGAAGTTGCCAATCTAATATTGCTTGGGAAGGGATTAGTTCCTGTATTGCCGATGGCATTTTGCGTACCGTTATTTCTAAAAAATGAATTTGCGCCATTATAAATTAGCGTAACAATATATGGTTTTTTTAATTGGAAATTACCCTGAAAATTCGAGGCTCCAGCATGCATATGTCCTGCGGAAGATGTATTTGATTCAACGATGAAACAAAATTGCGTGCATGTTGTATTATCAAAAACATAATTTCTTTGATTAGTATTTTGATTCATCAAAACTACAAAAATTGTTTTGGTGTTATTATTTGTTGCACTTACACCAACTTCAAACCAACCACTACCATTAAAGTAAATAGCCGCAATATTGTTGATGCCATTTGCACGATAAATAGCTTTAGCGTTATATGAAATTGCCGTTACTTTGTTAGTGGTAAATTTATTCATATCAAACCATTGATTGATAGTTGCGCCATCTTGCGCTTCCGCTTCGACTAGACTTTCCGCTTGGGTTGTCTCAAGCCATAAAACTAAATCTTTGATACTGTTAACTGGAGAATTATTGACAAGTTGACGAAGGGTTTGAGTTTTGAATTCCTTAATCAATCTTGAACTTTGCGTTACTCCAGCAACAAGAATACCGATAATTAAAATAACAATTGAAAGTTCAATTAAAGAAAAAGCGTTATTTTTTTTCATAGAAAAATTATAGAAAAATTTTGTAGAAATTAATTAATAAAAAATAATTAAATTGTCAAAAAGGCAAAGTAAAATTTCAAAAGTATTTTTATTTAGATTGCTTGAGGACATTGTCTAAAAATTCAAAAATTTTTTTCAAAAAAATCTTGCGCAGATTTTTTAATGACATCAATTTCTTCCTTACCTTTTCTAGCAAGATTAGCATATGGATAAAATAATCGCGCATTTTTTTTCAATTTATCTTGGTGCTTTATCAAAAAATTCCAATATAAATAATTGAAAGGACAAGCATTTTCACCAGTGGTTTTTTTTACATCATAAAAACAATTTTTACAAAAATTGGACATTTTATTAATATAATTTCCGCTTGCGCAATATGGCTTGGAAGCAACGATTCCGCCATCGGCATAAATTGCCATACCGTGGGTATTTGGCAATTCAACCCATTCAAAAGCATCGATATAAACCGCTAAATACCATTCATTAATTTGTGCAGGTGAAATTTCGCAAAGTAACGCAAAATTGCCAGTGATCATTAAGCGTTGAATATGATGGCTATATGCGTTATCGTGAGTTTGCTTAATAACATTTTTTAAACAGTTTAAATTGGTTTTATCACTATCCCAATAAAATTTAAAAAGATTGCGCTGACTATCGAAATAATTTAACTCTTTGTAATTGGGCATAAAATGCCAATAAATTCCACGAACATATTCTCGCCAGCCAATAATTTGACGAATAAAACCTTCGGCACTTGCTAAATCACAATTTCCCTGCAGATAGGATTGTTCAACTTTTTTACAACAAACAAGCGGATCAAGCAAACCTATATTGAGATAAGCCGAGATAACACTATGAAAACCAAAATCCAAATCTTCGCGCATTGCATCCTGATAAATTCCAAAATTTGCCAAACGATTTTCAACAAAATCCTCAAATTGTCTTTGTGCTTCCTTCGCCTCTACTGCATAAAAAAAATTATCGGTATTTCCAAAATTTTTAGAAAATTTTTTATTAACCAACTCAATAATATCGGCAATAATTTTTGTAGCAATTTCACTATTTTGAATTTTCAAAAGGGCTGGGGGGCTAATGTTTTTAGGCATTGATTGGCGATTTTCTTTATCATAATTCCATTTGCCACCAACCGGCTTTAACTGCGAATTTTTTGCTGATTTTTCCATTAATAAACCAGTTTTTCTCCGCATTAAATGGTAAAAATTTTCCATCAATAATTGTTTTTTTTCTTTTGCAAAATTTGCAAATTCGTGATGACTTGCAATAAAACGTGAGTCATTGCGAATTTCATATGCAATTAAGTTTTCACTAAAAAATTGATCAAACATTTTTAAAACTCGATATTCGCTAGGTTCTGTAATTATAACCTTTTGTGGCCGATATTTTTCTATATTTTGTTTTAATTCTTTGGTAAAACTATGTAAATTTTTTGGATCATCTAATTTTGTGTAATGAACTTTATAGCCCATATTCTCGATTTCTTTTGCGAAAATTCGCATGGCTGAAAAAATCAATACCAATTTTTTTTTATGATGGCCAACATAACTCGCTTCCTCTTTAACCTCAGCCATTAACACCACATCTTTTTTTGGATCAAAACCTTCTAAAGAGCTGATTGCAAGCGATAGTTGATCACCCAAAATAAAAACTAAATTACGCATAAATTTATAAAGATTTCAATTTTTTTTAATATCGCATAATGCCAATTAAATTTTAAAGTTAAATTGGTATAACTTAGTCTTGATAATAAAATCAATCAAGCTCAAATTGATTTTGCAACATTTTCCCAAAATTTTATAAGTAATTATGAAAAATCAAAATACTAAAATTCTCATCACTGGAGGAACTGGCTTTATCGGTAGCGCATTATGCGCACATTTAATTAATAATAATTATAAGCTAACTGTTTTAACTAGAAGTAAACATTTAAAAAATAATTCAACAATTTCCTTTATTAATGATTTAGATTCAATAGATTTTAATTTTGATATTATTGTCAATCTAGCTGGCGCAAATATTGCGGTAAATTGGAATGAAAAAAATCAATATGAAATTTATAATAGTCGTATTGAGATTACTAAAAAAATTGTTGAAAAAATTAAGAATAGCGCAACACCTCCTCGCCTACTAATTAGCGGATCGGCAATTGGTATATATCCACAACAAACTCCACAAAATATCGATGAAGATTATTTAGTAAATCACCCTCAAAGTGCCATAATTGATTCACAAATTTCATTTGCACAAAAACTTTGTGCTGACTGGGAAAATATTGCCTTACAAGCGCAAAATAAAACTCGCATTGTTTTACTCAGAACAGGAGTTGTGCTTGGCAAAAAGAATAATAATCTCGATGGTTTTTTAAAAAAAATCTATTGGCCTTTTTTTCTTGGAGTTGGTGCAAAAATTGGCAATTCTAAACAACAAATGAGTTGGATCGCTCTAGAGGACGTTATTGGTATCATCAAATTAATTATTGATGATGAAAAAATTATTGGTCCAATAAATGCAACATCACCATTGCCAATTTCCAATCAAAATTTTAGCGAAACTTTTGCTAAAATTTTAAATCGCCCCTGTTTATTTTCATTGCCGAGTTGTTTTATAAAAAAAATTTATGGTCAAATGGGTGAGGAACTTATGCTTTCAAGTCAAAGCATTGCACCTAAAAAAGCCTTGCAACATAATTATCAATTTCAATTTGCTGAAATAGAAAAATGTTTGGCTAATATTTTTAAAAATTAATTTTTAACATGCTTAGCGAACTTGATAATCAAAGATATTTGCGTAATATTCTTATTCCAGAAATTGGCGAAGAAGGTCAAATAAAACTTCTCAATAGTAAAGTTTTGGTAATAGGGGCAGGAGGTTTGGGCTCGTCAATTTTATTTTATTTAAGCGCTTGCGGTATCGGCCATATTGGTATTGTTGATGATGATAGAGTTGAGCTTTCCAATTTACAGCGTCAAATTATTCACAATGAAAATGATCTTGATAATTTCAAAGTTGAAAGTGCAAAACAAAAAATTCTTGCCTTAAATTCGCAACTTAAAATCGATATTTATCCATGTCGCGTCGATTATGATAATCTTGAGCCGATCGCCAAAAATTATGATTTGATTATTGATGCCAGCGATAATTTTTATACGCGCTTTGTAATTAATAAAATATGCTACAAACTTCATAAGCCGATGATTTACGGCGCAGTAAAAGGTTTCGTTGGTCAAGTAAGTGTTTTTAAATCTTATTGCCCTAATAATCCATGTTATGCATGTTTCAACCCCAATCAGATAGATAAAGATTCTAATTTACCACTAAGCCAAAAGGGAATTATTGGCGCAGTTGCCGGAAATATCGGCACCCTTCAAGCAATTGCCACTATAAAAGAAATTTTACAAATTGGTGAGGATCTAAATGGCAAGATATTGCTTAATGATTTTTTTCAAAATAATTTTCGAATAATTAATTTGAAAAAAAATCCTAGTTGCAAAATTTGTAATGATCATTAAAAATAGTAAATTCGATTGGAATATTTTAAATTTTTGTTTAAATTTTTTTTATAAAAAATTTAAATTACTTATTTGAAAATTTTTTAAATTTTAATGCTAATTTAGCGATATAATTTGCGGGTGTAGCTCAACGGTAGAGTTCCAGCCTTCCAAGCTGGCCGTGAGGGTTCGATTCCCTTCACCCGCTCCAAAAATTAAAACGCAAATTACCTTTTAAAAAAAATTTAAATCCCCAATTGCAAATAATGGAGAGGTGGCCGAGTGGTCAATGGCAGCAGACTGTAAATCTGCCCGCGTAAGCGTTCGCAGGTTCAAATCCTGCCCTCTCCACCATTTTCACCAATATTTCTAAATTAGTTTTGTCGCATAATCACCAATATTTTCTAACCAGTTTCTAGTGTTTTTAATACAAATTCATGACTTTGACTAATAATAATTTATTTAAATTAAACTCTAAATTTCTACCTGCTGGTGACCAACCCCAAGCAATCAATCAGTTAATCGCAGGTCTTGAAGCCAAAAAAAAAGATCAAGTTTTACTAGGAATTACTGGTTCAGGTAAAACTTTTACCATGGCTAATATTATCGCTAAAACCCAGCGCCCAGCGCTAATCATGGCTCACAACAAAACCTTAGCTGCACAATTATACGGCGAGATGAAAGAATTTTTTCCTGAAACTGAAATAGGTTACTTCGTGTCCTTTTACGATTATTATCAACCCGAAGCTTATGTCGCCAAAACCGATACTTTCATTGAAAAAGATAGTTCGATTAACGAGCAAATTGATCGCCTTCGTCATACCGCTACCCGCGCTCTTTTTGAAAGAAGAGACACGATTGTTATCGCTTCTGTTTCTTGCATTTATGGCATTGGCTCTCCAGAGTTTTACTCAAAAATGGTTATGCGCATAAAAGTTGGTGATGAGATTAATCGCCAAAAATTAATTATGCGTTTTATCGATTTACAATATACTCGCAATGATCTCGCTTTTGAAAGATGTAGTTTTCGTGTTTTAGGTGATGTTGTTGATATTTTTCCATCGCATCTAGATGATCGCGCTTGGCGATTATCAATGTTTGGCGATGAGATTGAAGAAATTAGTGAGTTTGATCCGCTCACTGGCGAAACTTTTGCTAAACTTGATAATGTTTCAATTTATCCATCTTCGCATTACGTAACCCCCAAGGACATATTGCAAAAAGCCGTTGTGAATATTAAAAACGATCTCAATTTAAGACTTACCGAATTAGATAAAAATAACAAAATACTCGAATCGCAACGCTTAAATCAACGCACCACTTATGACCTTGAAATGCTTGTCACTCTAGGAAGTTGCAAAGGTATCGAAAATTATTCGCGCTATTTAACCAATCGTCCCGCTGGGAGTGCACCACCAACTTTATTTGAATATTTACCGGATGATGCCATACTCTTCGTTGATGAAAGTCACGTTTCAATTCCACAAATTGATGGCATGTATAAAGGCGATTTAGCTCGAAAATCAGTTTTAGTTGAACATGGTTTTCGCCTACCAAGTGCTTTGGATAATAGGCCAATGAAATTTAGCGAATGGGAAAATTTTAAACCGCAAACCATTTATGTTTCAGCAACACCTCGCAATTATGAACTTGAAAAAGCTAATGGTGAATTTGTTGAACAAATAATTCGCCCCACTGGACTTCTCGATCCAGTCTGCGAAATTCGTGAAGCAAAAACCCAAGTTGCTAATTTATTAAAAGAAATCACAGAAGTCAAAGCCCGAGGATTCCGCACTCTCGCGACAACATTGACAAAAAAAATGGCTGAAGATTTAACTGAACATTTAAACGATGCAGGAATAAATGCTGTATACATGCATTCTGATGTTGATACTCTTGATCGTATTGAAATTATACAAAATTTGCGTATCGGCAAATATGACTGTTTAGTTGGAGTTAATTTACTGCGTGAAGGCTTAGACATTCCTGAATGCGCTTTAGTAGCAATTCTTGATGCCGATAGAGAAGGTTTTTTGCGCAATGAAACTTCTTTGATACAAACTATTGGGCGCGCAGCACGAAACTCTGAAGGAAAGGTTATTCTTTACGCTGATAAAAATACCAAATCAATTACCAAGGCGCTTGATGAGACAAATCGTCGTCGTCAAATTCAAATCGCATATAACAAAATGCATAACATCACCCCGACTACAACCAATAAGCCTTTAGGTTCAGCCCTTGAAAATCTTTACGGTAAAAAGAAAAATAATGACGAAATGTCAAAACGCAAACCAACCAAAAACGAAATTTCACAACTTAAAAAAGAAATGCTTGATTCAGCAATCAAACTTGATTTTGAAAAGGCCTCTGAACTTCGCGATGAAATAAAAAAACTGGAAAATTTAATGTTGATTTAGCATTTCACAATTTGCCCATAGTTTTTTATAGCTCAAAATCGCTTTATGCCAATCCCAATAAAAAAACATCACTTAAGTCAATATTCAAAAAATAAATAATATCGCATAATGTTGCGATTCATTGAAAGTGAAGCGATTCAAAACTTAAACTAGGTTTGCGTTAGCAAATTTAATTGATCGATAAAATATTTGAAAATTAATTTGCGATGTTTACACTCTTTGAAATAATAATTTTGAATGCATTTTAAGTAAAAAAAATTACCAAATCATCAAAATGTTTTCGTGCAATTAATCTTTCTAAGAAATTACTTAAAATTGCAATCTAAATTATAAACTAGAAAAATTTAAACTAGAATTGGCGGAGTAGCTCAGTTGGTAGAGCAGCGGGATCATAATCCGCGTGTCGGGGGTTCAATTCCCTCCTCCGCTACCAAAAAAATATTTTGTAATATTTTTTAATTTAAATTATTGCAAAATATTTTTTTAAATAGCTATTAACTGATTTTAATTGGTTATCTTGTTTTATAATAAAAAAATAAAATTACTTTCAAAAGTTACCTACTTATGACTAAAGATTTCGCTCAAACCTCACCATTCTTCAGTGCTAATGTTATTTTCATTAGTGAAATTTATCAAAAATATTCGCAAAATCTGACTTCGGTCGATGCTTCTTGGGCAGAATTTTTTTCACAAAATCATGATGAGGTCAAGGCAATATTAGCCGATTATAATGGTCCATCTTGGAGCAAGAGAAGCCTTAAGGTTGTAGGTTCGCAAGATTATGATATTTCTTCAAATTCTCCAAGAGAATTACCAAAAAAAGATGCAAAAAATATTCCACAAATTGCTTCGAAAGATTTAAATATTCGCTTACAAAATTTAATTTCTAATTATAAAAGATTTGGACATTCAGCTTCAAACCTTGATCCGCTTGGATTAACTCCGCCACAATATGTTGCGGAAATTGATTTAAAAAATAATGACATCGATGATTCTGATTTAGAAAAAGAAGTTAATTATGGCGGACAAAAAGTTAAATTAACGCAAGCCATCGCCAATTTAAATTATATTTATTGCAACACGATCGGCTGTGAATTCGAATATATGCGTGACCAAAAACAAAAAGATTGGTTGGCGCGCGAAGTTGAAAACAGTGCCTTTGAGGTGGTTTCAAAAACTGAAAAACATAAAATTTTACAAGAAATTATTCGCACCGAACGCTTCGAGCAATTTTTGCATAAACGCTTTCCGGGAGCTAAAAGATTTTCGATTGAAGGTGGAGAATCTTCGATTTGCGCGGTGGAAAAAATTATTGATGCTTCAGCGCGTAGCGGAGTGAAAAAAATTATTATCGGCATGGCGCATCGTGGTCGACTTAATACCTTAACGGGAGTTATGAAAAAGCCTTACCATCGCCTTTTAGCTGAGTTCCAAGGTACACCGGGAATTCCTGAATCGGTTACCAAATCAGGCGATGTTAAATATCACATGGGCTTTTCTTCGACGCGTGAAATTGATGGCAATAAAATCGATTTGTCTTTGGCGTTCAATCCATCACACCTTGAGGCCGTTAATGTTGTGGTGGCTGGTCGTATTCGTGCGACGCAAGATTTAATGCAAGATGCTTCGCGAACTCAATCTTTGGCGTTGTTGCTTCATGGCGATGCGGCTTTTGCTGGTCAAGGTTCGGTTGCCGAAAGTTTATTGATGAATGGCACCGCGGGCTATGACACTGGTGGCGTGATTCATATTATTATTAATAATCAAATCGGCTTTACCGCCAACCCTACGGATTCTAGAAGCACACAATATGCTTCGGATTTGGCGAAATCAATCGACGCCCCAATTTTCCATGTCAATGGCGATGATGTTGAGGCGGTGGTTAAAATTTCTGGAATCGTTAGCAAATATCGTCAAACCTTCAAAAAAGACATCGTTCTTGATGTGGTTTGTTATCGCAAATATGGTCATAATGAAGGCGACGAGCCTCTTTATACGCAACCAATTATGTATAATAAAATCAAAGATCAAACTTCGATTGAAAAAATTTATTCACAAAAATTACTGAATGAAAATGCAATTTCTCAAGCGGAATATGAAAAATTAGTTAATGATTTTGAAGTTTTATTGAATGATGAATTTAATAAAGCCTCAACTTATAAAGCCATAGAAGCTGATTGGTTGAAAGGCGATTGGAAGCACATTAAAGATGGTGATAATTCAATTCCAAATACGGCAATTTCTGAAAAAATTCTTAAAGAAGTAAATACAAAAATTACGACAATTCCGCAAAATTTTAATGCTAATCCAAAAATTATTCGTCAAGTCGAGGCTAGAAAACAAGTCGTTGAAGACGGTAAAGAAATTGATTGGGGCACGGCGGAAAGTTTAGCTTTTGCTTCTTTAATTAACGAAGGTCACGCGGTTAGAATCACGGGTCAAGACGCTGGGCGAGGCACTTTCTCGCATCGTCATTCAATTTTGCATGATGCTAAAACCGGACAAAGACATAATATTTATAATTCAATTTCTAACAAAGCTCATTTCGAAGTTCATGATTCGATACTTTCTGAATATGGCGTGATGGGTTTTGAATATGGCTATTCGCTTTCAGCGCCCGATATTTTAACAATTTGGGAAGCGCAATTTGGTGATTTCGCCAATGGCGCTCAAATTATTTTTGATCAATTTGTGGCTTCTTCGGAAGTAAAATGGTTGCGTAAATCAGGTTTGGTAATGCTACTGCCTCATGGTTTTGAAGGGCAGGGGCCGGAACATTCTTCAGCGCGACTCGAGCGTCATTTGCAAGCTTGTGCCGACAATAATTTACGCGTCGTCAATATTACCACTCCAGCGAATTTTTTCCACGCATTGCGTCGTCAAATCCATAATAAAGATCGCAAACCATTGGTGGTTATGTCGCCAAAATCGCTTCTTCGTCACAAAATGGCGGTTTCAAAATTAAGCGAATTTACTGGGGGAAATTTCAAAACTTTAATTCCCGAAACGCATAAATTAAATGCCGATGATAAAATTCGTCGTTTGGTTTTATGTTCAGGAAAAGTTTATTACGATTTAATCGAAGCGCGTGAAGCAGGTAAAATCAATGATGTAGCGATTATTCGTCTTGAACAACTTTATCCATTTCCAGCTCAAGAATTAACGATCGAATTAAAAAAATACAAAAATGCCGAAATTATTTGGTGCCAAGAAGAGCCGAAAAATATGGGCGCATGGAAATTTGTTGATGATTTAATCGAAGAAGTTTTGATTGAAAACAAATATAAAAATTCTCGCTCTAAATATGTCGGAAGAATCGCCAGCGCTTCTCCAGCAACGGGATATGGCTCTTATCATTCGCGCGAACAAAAGAAGTTAATCGACGAAGCTTTAGGAAAATAATTTACTAAATAATTTTCGATAATTTCATCCCTCGATTTTTAATCAAATCGAGGGATTTTTATCTACAAAGATGAAGCTTGTTTTCAATTTTCTCTAGTATGGAGATTTTTTTCTTTGACTTCGGCTTCTGCATAAGCTTTTGTAATTTTAGTATAGGGGTAATTTCCTTTTTTCTTGTGATATATCACTTCCATTGATTTGATTTCGCCATCATTTTTAATGGCAATTTTTTGCTCCTCATTCAAGATCTCCAAGTCTTTCAAATTATCAGTTAGATTTTTTATAAATATTTCCACCGTTGGTTGGGCGCCGTTGAAAATTTCACGAGGATATTCGTCGAAAAAAGGCGAATGCGGATTATTCCCCAAAAGCCTTACCTCAAAAACCGCTTCATTGCCATCTTCTCCAATTAGAGCAAATCGAATCGTTACTGACTTGCCAGTATTTTGACGATGAACATGGAAAGGCGATGAATCGGTGGTTAATCCGGAATTTTCTTCCCGACTTTTTTGCGGATCAAAGCTACTAAAAAAAATGGTTCCTTTGGTTTGATTGATTAAGCCTTTATTACGATCAACTCTAATTTCAATTCCAAAAATATCTTGCCCTTTGCGTTGAAGAATTGGATGGTCTTCAAAAGTTTTTGCTAAAGCTTTTTGGATTGCAGTGCCAATCGCAATTGTTAATGGATTAGTGAATATTTCTAATTCTTCACCATTTTTTTCACTCGAAATATTCAATGTTTTTTGCCCTAATTTTGCGCCAACATTAATTTGAACACCACGATCTTTCAAGCGTAAATTATGTTCTTTGGCAACTGCTCTAACATGATTTAAACTCGCATCGAATTCTTGTTTCGCAGTTTCGAGTGGAAATTCTCCGATAGCAAATTCGCTGGCACGAATCATGTCGAGAGTTTTAGCGTAAAAAGAACCTTTCTCACCAATATCTTCCAAAATTTTCAATAATTTTTTTTGTTGCTCTTCTTTTTCGTCGCGCCAATCAAAAACATCATCCATTGTTAATCTTCGCTTAGTCGCAACTTCTTTTTTAAGATAAAATAAATCGAGAAAAAAAATCTCTTCCGCTGACAACAATGCCAAGTTGCCAAGGGCTTTGTCAAATTTGACAATTTCTTGCGGATAATTTTGTTTTTCTGCTTCGAGATATTGTTCAATTGCAGAAATTTTGTCACGATATTTTTCAAGATTTTGAGTTTTAAATTGATCTAGTTCAGTATCACTAAAAAGTAATAATGTATTAGGGCTTGAGCCAATCCCAGAGCTATCAAAACCAGCAGTTTGGCGCATTTTTTTACGCGAATCATTATCGACAAGTCCGCGTTTTATTTGATCAAATTGGGAAAATTCTTTCTTGCGCTTTGCTTGAGCTTTGGGTCCTCCAGTTGGAAGAATAATGCATTCAACTTCAAAACCCAAGGTGAGTTGGGGTGATTCTGCCTCTTTGTGTTTGCGTTTTTTTGATTCTCCTTCGGGACGAGAATCTTCTAACATTTTTTTTGTATCAATTTTTATCGATTTTAATTCACTTTTATCTTTAAAAAAATCTTGTGATTTTTTGAATAAATCATTGCCATTTTGATTTTCAATTTCAGTAATTAACCTAATAACATCAAGATTTGCACGATATTGAGTTCCTTGGTTTATCAAACTATGCTCTTCGATTCCATCAACTCCAAATTTAGTTTTTAATTTATCAAAATTAGCAGGAATATCAGCGATTTGATTGAGCAAAGCTAATTTTTTATAAAATTCTTGATCATCTTCAGTCGTCGCTAATTCAGTTTTTAATTTTTCGAATTCTTCTTTTTTTCTGGACTTAAATTTTGGCCAATATGATCAATAAAATTGCCATAATTCCATGAAATTTTAACATGTGCGTTAGGATATTTATCATCACTTTCTTCAATTAATATTTTTCGAAAAGATTTAAGCGTAAAACCTTCTTGCTCTAAAAGAGCAATTACGTCTTCTCTTTTAGTTGCAAGCTCTTTTTGGCCATTATCAATTTCTTTAATTTGATTAAGAATTTGAACATTTTTTGACGATAAATCTGAAGCACCTAATTTGCTCAAATCCTTATCAAATAATTTTTGATAATTTTCATTAAAGGTTTTCAATTGACGCCCTAAATCTTCATCTCCACTTAACTTTTGTAATAAACTTGCGCTTTCAATAAATTCAGAAATAAAGTTAATCGATTTTTTTTGAGAGCTTTCTTCAATTTCATTCCAAGCTTGGATAATTGTTGATAATTGCGAAACTCTATTTTGTAAAATAGCCATATAAATCCTTAGTTAATTTTAAATAAATGTGGTGTTGAAGATTTTACTAATTATGTTTGATGACAATATTTGCAAGCATTTGGAGCTGATGGGGATTTTAATCTGGGGAGAAAAAATAATAAATTTTTGTGAAAAAATCTTATTTTTATTTTTTGAATTAAAAGAAGCATTTATTAATAAAATAATTTAAAAAAACATAAAATGGTTTTGGTTTTTGCAATAACAGCACGAAAACAAAATGAAATTTTTTTTAAACATAATTTCCTTAAAAATAAATTTGTTAAGTATTGTTAATAACTAATATTTAAAAAATATTTAAAAATATTTTGCAAGAGTTTTATTTAAATAAAATAAAAAAATAATTTTTTTAAATCTAATTTTTCAATAATAAAAAAGCCATTGACGAAAATTTTATTAGTAATAAAATTATAAAATACCAAATTAACAAACAATAAATCATAAAAATATGACCATTGAAATCAAAGTTCCAGCCCTTGGTGAATCTGTAGCGGAAGCATCTATCGCCAAATTTCATGTAAAAATTGGCGACGTAGTTAAAGCGGATCAATTAATTTTAGAATTAGAAACTGACAAGGTAACGCTTGAAGTAAATGCTCCGGCCAATGGCTCAATAACCGATTTAAAAGTCAAGGAAGGGGACAATGTTAAGGTTGGTGATATCATTGCACTAATGGAAGCGGGAGCTGTCATTGCTTCAACTGCAATAAAAAATAACCTCGAATCGGCAAATAAAGCAAATGTAGTTTCAACTATTACATCTAGCGATAATGTCAATTTAGCAAATAATTTTCTATCTCCTGCGCCAAAAAAACTAGTCGCTGAAAATAATGTTGATATCAGTAAAATCAATGGTTCAGGCAAGGATGGACGAATTACTAAAGGCGATGTACTTGAATCCCTCGCCACTTCAACCTCAACAACTACAAACTCCCTGCAATCAACAAGCTCTAAACCAACTGAGCGCGTAAAAATGTCTAAACTTCGCCAAAAAATTGCCCAAAGATTAAAAGAATCACAAAATACTGCGGCAATTCTTACGACCTTCAACGAAGTTGATATGGGTGCGATAATGGCAATTAGAAGCGATTACAAAGAAATTTTTGAAAAAAAACATGGCGTTAAATTAGGTTTCATGTCTTTCTTTGTAAAGGCTTGCGTAACTTCCTTGAAAGAACTCCCGGCAGTTAATGCTGAAATTGATGGTAGCGATATTATTTACAAAAATTTTTATGATATTGGCGTTGCCGTTGGCTCTCCCCAAGGCTTAGTTGTGCCAGTATTACGTGATGCTGATAAGCTTAATCTTGCACAAATTGAAAAAGGCATTGCCGAACTTGGTGTAAAAGCACGCGATGGTAAATTAACTTTGGGTGACCTAGCTGGCGCAACTTTTACTATCTCTAATGGTGGAGTTTATGGATCATTAATGTCTACCCCAATCATCAATCCTCCGCAATCTGGAATTTTAGGCATGCATAAAATTCAAGATCGCGTTATGGTTATAAATGGCGAAATGAAAATTAGGCCGATGATGTATCTTGCTTTATCTTACGATCATCGTATTATCGATGGTAAAGAAGCAGTAACCTTCTTGGTGCGCATTAAGGAATTACTTGAAGATCCAAGAAGATTGGTAATGGATATTTAGGTTTTTTATTTTGATTAAAATTTTCATATAAAATCGCATCGATAATTTTGCAATTATAAAGATTTTATAAATAAATTTTGCTTAATGAAACAATTTGAGCATTTTTAAAAAATCTCACGCAAATCCTGCCAAGATAAAAGTAACAATGAAAATAATTTTAATTAATAATCAAGCCGAGATGATCAAGCTAGCTCACGAAATAGCAAGCGATCACAAGGTGAAAACCATTGCTCTTTATGGGACCCTTGGCGTTGGTAAAAGTTTTTTTGCTAAACATTTTATCAATAGTTTACAAGAAGAAAAGGAGGAAATTTTAAGCCCAACTTTTAATATTACTTGCTCATATAATACAAGGCGCGGCGAAGTTTTTCATCTTGATTTATATCGCCTTAAGAATATGTGGGAGTTAGAAAATATCGATTTTTTTTCAATCATTGATCAGCATTTAACCTTAATTGAATGGCCCGAAATAGCTGAAAAATATTTACCAAAAAATTATTTAGCAATTCGAATAACGACCATTGATCCAGATAATTTAAAACAAGAATTAGCAGATAATTCACAACGAAAAATCCATTTAGAATATGTCACAAAATTATAATTTTAATGTTGAAGAAACTGAAACTGGAATTCGTCTTGATAAATTTTTAGCACAAAAATTTTTACCAATAAAATGCGAAATTACTCGTAGTAAAATTCTTGATTTAATTAATAAAAATCAAGTACAAAACCTCGATAACAGCCCAGTTTCAGCTTCCCAAAAAGTAAAGCTTAATCAAAAATTTTTAGTAATTTTACCAGATTATCAAATTCCCAAATTAAAGGCAACCAAGATTGCTTTTAAAATAGTTTTTGAAGATGATGATTTGTTGGTAATCGACAAACCAGCCTACCTGACGGTTCATCCCGGTAATGGCAATCAAGAAAATACTTTGGTAAATGGCTTGTTATTTTCCCATCAACATAATTTATCACAAATTAGTGGAGCATTTCGCCCTGGCATTGTTCATCGACTCGATAAGGATACAAGTGGCTTAATGATCGTTGCTAAAAATGATTTTAGTCATCTCAAGCTTAGCCAGATGCTTAAAGATCGTGAAGTTAAAAGATATTATTTGGCATTCATTTTTGGAGTGATGAATCCAGCAAAAGGAACTATAAATGAAAATATTGGGCGCTCAACTGTCAATCGTTTAAAAATGCGCGTTAGCCGAAGTGCTACACGAATTGCAATAACTCACTATAACACAAAAGAAATTTTTTGCGAAGGTTTGGCAAGCCTTATGGATGTTAAGCTTGATACGGGCAGAACTCATCAGATTCGCGCTCATTTTGAAGCAAAAAAACATTCGCTAATTGGTGATCAACTTTACAATTCGTGCAAAAAAAATCCATCTGCACTCTTATCAATTGAGCTTAGAAATTTTATTAGTAACTTTTCCAGGCAAGCTCTTCACTCTTATAAAATCGAATTTGAACATCCGCGTAGCAAAGAAAATTTTAGCTTCGAAACACCATTGCCTGATGACTTGGCGCAACTTTATGAAATTTTAAAACATGGCTAAAAATCCTCTAGGGCAAATTGTAATTATTTCTGGCGCAACTTGCACCAATAAATCAAAATTAGCTTTAGAATTTGCCATAAAAAATAATGGTAGCGTTGTTAATGGCGATGCTTTGCAAGTTTATAAAGATTTAAAAATTTTAAGTGCACAACCAAGTTTAGATGACCAAAAATTAGTTGATCATTACCTCTATTCTTGTTTAGATTACCAACAAAAATCAAGCGTTGTTCTTTGGTTAGAAATGACTAAAGATGCGATTGAAAAAATTTGGCATGACCAAAAATTGCCAATCATTGTTGGTGGAACTGGGCTTTATATTTCAAAATTAATCGATGGCATCGCGCAAATGCCAGAGATTACTTTGCAAGCTAAAGAGCAAGCTCATCAGCTTTTTTTAGAGCTAGGTATTACTGAATTTCAAAAACGCTATGGCGAAGATAAAATTATCGATAAACAGCGCTTAATTCGTGCCTGTGAAATATTGCTTAGCACCAATCAGACTCTGGGCTTTTGGCAGAAACAAATAACTCAAAAAATTTTTCCTGACGCTAAATTTACTCATGTCAATTTAAATTTGGATCGCAAAATTATTTATGAAAATTGCGATCAACGCTTAGTGAAAATGCTAGAAAATGGCGCAATAGCTGAGGTTGAAAATTTTATTAAAAAAAATGACGATGATAATTTAGCAATTTGCAAAACCTTGGGTTTCCTTGAAATTAAAGCTTATTTACAAAAAAATATTTCTTATCAAGAAATGCAAAAAATAATTCAGCAAAAAACTCGCAATTACGCTAAACGTCAACTTACTTGGTTTCGTCATCAGTTTGATGAAATTAATTTTTTTGAAAATACCGATCTTGCTAAAAAATTTTTGCAAAAGGAATTTTCTTAATATTATTTTTTGACAATTTTTTTTTAACATATATCAATATAATTGACAATTTTAGGTTAAATTAAATCAACAAAATCATGAATTTTAGCGATACGGGATTTATTATTAGCATGAAAAATTATGGCGAAAAATCTTCGATTGTAAAAATTTTATCAAAAGAAAATGGCATTTGTCGTTCCTTTGTAAAGTCAAGTAAGTCTAAGCGCAATAACGCTATTTTACAAATCGGCAATCTTGTTTCATTTAGTTTTGCAAGTCGATTAGAAGAAAATCTTGGTAATTTTTCGTATCTTGACTTAATCAATTGCAATGCCATAAATTTTATGTTCAATAAAACTAATCTTGATTGTGTTCAGTCAATGTTTACTCTTGTTGATGAATTATTTTTGGAACGCGATCCTTGTAATTTACTTTTTAACGAGATTGATGATTTTCTAACATTTTTAAATAATGATCAACAAGATACAACAAAAGTTATTGCCAAATATATTAAATTAGAATTGAGCATTTTACAAATTTTAGGTTATGGCTTAGATTTCTCGTCTTGCGTGGTTACAAATTCTAAAGTAAATTTAGCTTATATTTCTCCAAATTCTGCTCGTGCTGTATGCTTGGAAGCTGGTTTACCCTATGCCAATAAATTGCTAAAATTACCACAATTTTTATTAGAAAACGACAATAATTGTCAAGAACATAATCTAATTGAAGGCCTTAATTTAAGTGAATTTTTTTTAAAGAAATTTTTGTTTAATAACTACCCCAGTTCAAAATTATTTTATCGCAATAATATTAAAAAAACTTTACAAAAAAAAGTAGAAATTTAGCGATATTATCAAAAAATTATTTTCCCTAGCCATTCAGAAATTTTTATTATATCGCCAAAAAGCATGCATATGAATGCTGATAAACACATTGCTGGTGCGAATGGAAAGGTTTCGTCATTTTTAATTTTCTGCCATGCCAAACCAAAAACTACACCGATCATCCCTGTTATCATCATAAAAGCGATAAAATTTTTTAAAGTTAATAAAATTCCAGCAATAAAAAAAAACTTTAAATCATCAATGCCAATTGCCTGAATACCAGCTCCGAAATAGAAAAATAGCCACAATCCTGCACCAAAAAGCACGTAAATCATGCCATTGCCTAAAGAGCCGAGTAATGAAAAGTTATTGTTAGAAACCACTAACAATCCCACGAATATCGTTAAAACATATTGCATTATGTCGGGAATGAAATAATGCTCAAGGTCAACAATTATCATTGCCATTAGCATAGTGATAATAGCTAAATATAAAAACATTTTGCTATTGATTTCTTTATTCAAAACAAAATAAACTAAAAGAAATGCGCCAAGAAAACTTAACTCGATGAGTGGATAGCGTATCGAAATTTTTACATGGCAATTTGAGCATTTTCCTCTTTGCATCAACCATGAAAAAATTGGGATTAAATTAATTGCTTTCAAGTTAACATTGCAATGTAAACATTTTGATCGCGCAAAAATCATCGGTTGATTAGTGGCAAGGCGATAAGTAAATAGGCTCACAAAACTGCCTATTGCTAATCCAGAAATTGCCATCAAAAAAACTTGCATTTGAGGTGTAAGTAATGAAAAAATATTATTTTGCATAATTGCAATTAAAGTTTAATTTAGGAAATATTGGTTTGATTTTTGTAGTTTTATATAAAATAAAAATGATTTTTTTGTCAAAATCTTTTATTAGATTATTTAGTTTTTTAGCATTAATGCTGTTTTTTGGTTGCGCCCAAAAACCAGCCAAAATAATCAATCGCTCAAAAGTTTTCTACAGCAAAAATAATCAATTTAATCGTGATAAATATCAAGATGCTTCTAAAAAAAATTCTGTAAATAATCTTAACGATTCTAATGATCAAAAAAATAAAATAGTCAACAAAGCTTCTGCGCCAACTGCTCTAGTTGATTCAGCAACTGATGATGACAATGAAAAAAATGATGAAAAAATTACTGAAAATAAAAATCCTAAATCTCAAGAAAAATTATCTAAAAATGCTGATAGTCAATTAAACATAAAAGATTCTAAAGAAAATAATCTTAAAGAAATTATTATTAACGATAATTCCGAAACCATTTATTCCCTGGCAAAAAAACACCAGATTTCAACTAGTGAAATCATCAAGAATAATAAACTTAAAGCTCCTTATAAATTACATAAGGGCGATCGAATTTTTATACCACAAGCACAATTTCACATGGTTAAAAATGGTGAAACATTATTTTCTATTTCACGACTCTACAACATGTCAATTGATGAAATGATTTCAGCCAATAATCTTACTAAGCCTTATAATGTAAAGGTTGGTAATAAATTACAAATTACTAATTTTGTCAAAGATTCTTCCAACAAAAATAATGAAATTGCCAATAAAAATATTAATTCCCAATCGCCTCAAATACCTAATACCAAGTCTTCAGGTGATTTAAATAAAAATACAAATGATCAAGCGCTTAATTCGGCTGATGAAAAAAATAATATCGCCATCGCTAAAAACACTACAGAAGCATCATTACAAAACGAATCATCAAAACAAGATAAATCTGAAAATATGGCGATTTCTGAAAAAATTGATGATAAGAAAAATATTTTTTCTTGGCCAGTTCGCGGTTCAGTGGTTTCTAAATTTGGGCCAAAAAAAGGTGGACTTTACAATGACGGAATTAATATTAAAGCCAAAGAGGGAGCTTCTGTTGGCTCTTCTGAGGATGGAATTGTCGCTTATGCTGGCAATGAATTAAAAGGTTACGGCAATCTTATTATCATAAAACACGCTGGTGGTTGGATCACTGCTTATGCACATCTTAAAGAATTCAATGTTAGTCGAGGAGAAAAAATTCTGAAAGCTCAAAAAATTGGCTCAGTTGGAAATACTGGCAATGTAAGCTTTCCTCAGCTTTATTTTGGATTGCGCAAAGGAAGAGAGGCGATCAATCCGCAAAATTATTTAAAATCAATAAATTAAAATGTTTAAAATTTTTTCAAAAAGCAAAAAAACTCAAGATCCAAATTTTACTTTCGGAATTGGCAACGCCTTAAAACAATTTTTTACTCATAAAAAACTTAAAACAAATTTTATTGAAGAATTAGAGGAGCTGTTGATCATCAACGATATTGGCGTTGAAGCCAGCGCAAAAATAATTAATAATTTTCAACAACAAAAATTTGTTAATGATATTGACTTAGAAACTGTAAAAAAATTTCTTGCTTATGAAATTCAAAACATTCTTCAGCCTTGCGAAGCAAAACTTGAGCTCGATGAAACGCATCGTCCCCAAGTGTTAATTTTTAACGGCGTAAATGGCGTTGGCAAAACTACCACCATTGGCAAAATATGCGCCAATCTTTGTGGACAAAATAAAAAAGTTTTGATTGGCGCTTGCGATACGTTTCGCGCTGGAGCAACCAATCAACTTGAGATCTGGGCCAAACGTAATAATTGCGAAATTATTTTGCCCCTTAAAGATGGTGAAGATCCTGCATCTGTTGCCTATCGAGCCCTTGACTATGCAAAAAAAAATAGCTTTGATATTTTATTAATCGATACGGCAGGAAGGCTTCACAATAAACAAAATCTAATGGATGAATTAAAAAAAATAAATAATGTCATTAAAAAAATTGATAGCACTGCGCCGCATTATAACTTGCTCGTTCTTGATGCAACAACTGGTCAAAATGCTCGCAATCAATTAGAAATTTTTAATAAAATTATTGGAATTGATGGATTGATAATTACTAAACTTGACGGTACTGCCAAAGGTGGAATTGTCGTTGCATTGGCAATGAATTATCATAAAAAAATCTTTGGCATTGGCGTTGGCGAAAAAATTGAGGATTTGCAAGAATTCAATGCAAAAATCTTTAGCGAAAATTTATTGTCAATAATCTAATTTTTTTGTTAGTTAAAATCCCAGTTTTAAAATCTCCTTATGGAGTCCTATTTTCGATTCAATACGCGAATCTACCAAATTAAAGAAAAATATAAAAATCAATTTACAAAATTTAATTTACAAACAAAATCATTATTTGTAGTAAACCAATTTAAATAACTATTAATTGCAATCAACATTTATTAACAACTTTTAAAAATATTTATGAAAAATCATCAAACTTTAATTGCTCTTGATAAAATTCTTGCCGATTCATATCTTTTGATGCTTAAAACACAAAACTATCATTGGAATGTAGTTGGTGAAAATTTTAAAGCTTTGCATGAATTATTCCAAACCCAATATGAAGATTTATTTTTAGCAATCGATGAAATCGCTGAGCGCATTAGAGCACTAGGATCTAAGGTTGAAGGCAATTTTGAACATTTCAAAAAATTAAGTGATTTTCGCAATGCTAATAAGAATTTTGACAATAGAGCAATGCTTCAAGATCTAGTAAATGATAATGAATTAATTTCTAAAATTCTTCGCGAAGCCATTAAACTTTCCCAAGATGAGGGTGATGAAGTTAGCGCTGATTTATTTATTCAACGCGCTAAAATTCACGAGAAAAATGTTTGGATGCTGATTTCAAGTCAATAATTGAAGTATAAATTTTAACTTCAAAATTAGCATTTTATCAAAGCTAAATTTAAATAATTTTAGTTTGAAATAATTTTTAAACTTGTTAAACCAAATAATTTCAAGGCTCGCCAAAGCTTCTATAAAACTAAATTCTGTTTAATAAACTAAATCTTTATCGCCCATTTTTTGGCGAG
Source organism: Rickettsia typhi (assembly GCA_945901265.1). Classification (GTDB taxonomy): domain Bacteria; phylum Pseudomonadota; class Alphaproteobacteria; order Rickettsiales; family UBA1997; genus CAILUF01. The sequence goes on along the minus strand of CAMDJZ010000009.1, from coordinate 5,057 downwards.
ATATTTTTCCACCGCTGATCTTTCTTCTGAGTTAAGTGCGCGATCAAAAACTATAAACTCGCCAATTACAATATTAGTTCCTTCAACACAATTCCCATCGAGAGTAAGGCCATTGCCTTGATTATTATTTCCCGGGATAGTTAGAGCTGGATAACTTTGACCAGTATTAGATTCGGTATAAATATTTGGTGAAGTTGAGCTATTAATATAAGCCATTGAACCATTAGTAACACCTACTTTTGAGATATATGAAAAAATTTGATTCTTGTTGCGAAGTTCAAAATTAGTAATTCTGGTGGCACCAGCTCCATGACTAACTCCAACATAAGGTTCAGAAAGAATAGCTTGACGATCCCATCCACCATTATCAACTCCCCATAATTTCTGAGTTTGTCCCGTTTCAATTGATGGCCAGCGATAAACTGCAAAAATTGATAAATTGGGCATAATAGCTCGATCGATATTGACTGGCGAATGCATACATAAAGCAGTTGAAGTTGAGTCGAAATACAAAGCCGGTAAGTTATTAATTCCATCCTCAACATATTTTGGCTGTCTGGCTAAAGCATTTTGAATGGCACTTTTTTTGGTAGTGGTATTTCTAATTGCTTTATCATTCCATCTGCCAATTCGGTCTTGATCACTTGGGCGATCAACATCGGTATAAATATTGGCATTAAAATCAAAGCTTGCATTGGTTCCAGTTGCAAAAGCAAAATCTTGCGTTGCTTCGAGCCACATAACCATATCGCTAATAGAATTAACATCCGAGCTTGAAGTGATTTGTTGCGCAGTGGTTAAGCGCATTCTCTTAACTAAGCGCGAAGATTGGGTAACCCCGGCAACTAAAATTCCGATAATTAAAATTACAATAGAAAGCTCAATCAAAGAAAAGGCTTTGCGAAAATTATTAAGATTTTTTTTAACAAAAACATTTATTTTAAATTAGTCTTTAATTATTATTGTTTATTGCTAACAATTTTAGTTATCTTTTACTAATTCACAATTACCATTGGCAATGTAGGCATCAAGACCAACTGTAGTAATTTCTTTATAACGACTATCGCCCAAGATCCGAATAATTGAACCAATTGCCCCTTTGCTTTGGATATTTATAAAGCTTCCAGTTTGTTCAAATTCAGCTTCAAAAGTTTCGCAAATATCTTTTTCGCATCTACTGACTGTCTTTTTATTTTTATCGAGAATTACATGCGAAAAAATATCGCGACGTTTACATTCGTGTTTAGAGCATATAAAACCGCTTTTTGGAGAGCATTTTAATGTTTTCCAGTCCTTAGCAAGTTTATAATAATTTTGCGCTTCACTAAAAAGTTTATTAAAGTCAACAGCGCCGAGATCTTCACGCTCATCAACTTTTTTTTCACCTTTGATAATTTCAATATCAGGTAATTTTTCAGTTACTGCTTTGGTTTTAGCGTTTACATTACTAAATGCCGAAAAGCTAAACGCTAAAATTGTTAAGAGTATAATTTTTGATTTCATAAAATTTGATTTTGAATTTTTATTAATAAAAAATGAATAACTTTTGAATGCAAGTATTTTTTACAAAAAAATTTATTTTATTTTATTGTCAATTTTATTTGCGGTAGCAACATAGCCATTTCTTCTTGGATCAGCTCCACCAAAATAATTATTTCCAGAAATAGTGATACCGTGGATTCCGCTGGTAATATCGGTGATAATTACTTGATGATTCATTTTTTCTAATTCTTTTTTTAATTGTGAAATTTCGGTGCGATCTTCAAGTTCAATACGATCATTTATTACCACAAAATTTGGCAAAGAAATTGCTTGCTGAATATCCAAACCCCAATCTATTTGGGCAATTAAAGCCTTAGCAACAAATTGGCTGATTCTTGGACCACCTGGCGAACCAAGGGTCATTATCAATTTATTTTTTTCATCAAAAACAAAAGTTGGAGCCATGGAACTTAGGGGTTGCTTGTTTGGAGCAATTGCATTGGCGACTATCTTTGAATCGCGATAGGGATTTAATGCAAAATCGGTTAGCTGATTATTAAGCATAAAGCCATCGACCATTAAAGCTGATCCGAAAAAATATTCTATGCTACTAGTAAGAGCAACTGCATTTCCTTGACGATCTATAATTGAAAAATGCGTTGTGGAGGGTTTTTCAAAAATTTCATTATTTGGTTTTAAATTAATTGCTAAATCTCCCGCTTCTACTTTTGAAATTGCGCGATCAAGGCTGATTAAACGCGCCCTTTTTGATAAGTAATTCTTATCAAGCAATTTAGAAATAATTTTATTATCAACATCGCCAAGATATTGCTTACGATCTGCGAAAGCAAGACGAGCCGCTTCCGAAAATAAATGGGTCGCTAAAGTTGAGTTAGGTTTTATTTTTGCTAAATCAAAATTTTCTAAAATGCCAAGAATTTGTAAAGTTGTAACTCCTCCAGATGGCATTGGCATTGAACAAATATTATATTTTTGGCGATATTTTAAACAAACTAAATTACCCATTTTTGGTTGATAATTTTTTAAATCATTTAAACTTAATAAACCTGGATTAACTTTTGAGTTATTAACTTTATTAACAATATCATTGGCAATTTCACCTTCATAAAACGTTGCTATTCCTTGATTGGCAATGATTTCAAAAGTTTTAGCTAATTGTTCATTTTTTATTTTTGTACCAACTTTTTTAATATTACCATTTTCTTCAAAATAAATTTTCATCTCCGGAAATTTCGCCAAATAATCCAGAGCCTCTAGATTTACATGCATCTTACTGCTGATGGTAAATCCTTCATTGGCAATTTTTATAGCTGGCTGAAATAATTCAAACCACTTCAACTTACCAAATTTTTTATGCGCCATATAAAGAGTTTTTAGAGCCCCCGGCGTACCAACTGATAAACCGCCTTGAAGCACTTCGTGAAATTTTCTAACCTGGTTATTTTTATCTAAAAACATTTGGGGATAAGCCTTACTAGGAGCAGTTTCTCGACCATTAAAGTAAATTGTTTTTTGGGTTTTTTTATCGTAATAAAGCAAAAATAAACCTCCGCCAATGCCTGAGGAGTGTGGCTCAACAACGTTAAGCACCATTTGCATTGCGACACTTGCATCAATAGCATTTCCTCCTTGTTCAATGATTTTTGCACCAGTTTTCGAAGCTAATTCTTCAGAGCTTGAGACCATGTAATCATTGCCAATAGTCGTTTTATATTGTGAAAAACCAGAAAATTTTTCCCCTACCCAAATTTGCGAATCAAATTTTTTTGAACATGAAAAACCTAATAACAAGATAAAAATTAAGATATATTTATACATAATTATTAAAATTTATTTTTTTAAATTATAAAAAACCAATATAAAATTTACAAGTTTTTTATTCTTTTTTTTACTACAAATTAAATTAAGATAAACTATATCGCAACTTACTGAAATAAAATACATTGCCATAAAGTAAAAATAGTTTTATTATATATTATTTAAACAAATATTGTTTTTTTTATAAAAATGTCTTGATCTTTATTTTCTTCTAAAGATAATAATTTACAACTACTAAAAAATTTATTACCTCTTTAATATTAACAATATACATTACTTTCGTTTTATTATAACGAATAATGTTAACATATAAATAATTTATGAAAAAATCTCAACAAACTAAAACACTTACAATTTCATTACCAATTGAATTGTACAAAACACTTGAACTTAAAGCTGAAAAAAACGATCGTAGCAAAAACTACCTAGTTAGAAAAGCTTTGGAAGCTCATTTGGATGGAAAAGTTGTTGAAAAAACTAGCAATAAAAAACCTACTTCTAGAAAAAAATCAGAAGATGAGTAAAAAATATCTCTTGGATCTGGAATTTCATATTTCCAGATTCAAGAGTTTTTTTATCACCACCTGAATGATCTATCAAAATAATAGCTAAGCAAATATCAAAAAATATTTTAAAGATTTCACCAGCTTCCTCAAAAATAAATCAATGCAAAATAAAGATTAGCAAGTCCCTTTGCTTTATAATTTTATAATTAAAACGAATATAATTTTTTATTTAATGTCAATAAACTATCTAAGCATACCTGAATTAAATATGTAAATTTTAAAATTTATTTTAGAATCATCATTAGCTTCTTATTAAATTACAGCATCTGCAAATAATATTTTAATCGCCATTTCTTTGCAAAATATCATCTTTAAAGATTTGTTAAATTAATCTAAATTTTTAAAAAACTTTTGGCTATAAAAATTTAATTTCGAGATAAGAGTTGGTAATATAAAATTTCCAATAAAACACTATCAGTAAATAAAAGTGTCACGCGAAGATAAATCTCTAATAATAAACTTATCGCGTATACGGCAATTCATTTGCCGTGGAGCGATTCTAATCTAAGCTAAATTTGCTTTAGCAAATTTATTTAACAATTCACCTCGAAGCTAAATTTGCATTAGCAAATTTATTTAACAAATTCTGCAATTCATTTGCCGTGGAGCGATTCACCTCATAAAAACAAAACTTATCGCGCATAAGGCAATTCATTTGCCGGGGAGCGATTCTAATCTAAGCTAAATTTGCTTTAGCAAATTTATTTAACAATTCACCTCGAAGCTAAATTTGCTTTAGCAAATTTAATCAACAATTCACCTCGGAACTAAATTTGCTTTAGCAAATTTAATCAACAATTCACCTCGAAGCTAAATTTGCTTTAGCAAATTTAATCAACAAATTCTGCAATTCATTTGCCGTGGAGCGATTCTAATCTAAGCTAAATTTGCTTTAGCAAATTTAATCAACAATTCACCTCGAAGCTAAATTTGCATTAGCAAATTTAATCAGCATTACATCATAAAAATATCCCGATGCAAATCTAATTTTTATTGGTAAATATAAAAATATTAATCGATAAGAGATAAAAATATTTGGGGACAAACCTTATCTCGATATCAAAGATAATGGGGCAAAGATAATGGGGCAAAGATAATGGGGCAAAGATAATGGGGCAAAGATAATGGAATTTATCAAAACTTCTTGGAGTTGAAGTTAAATTTAATTTT